>QCQY01000056.1 GCA_003209475.1 Prochlorococcus sp. AG-459-B06 | reverse complement strand
GATGAGAGATCAATAATTGGTACGATTTATAAAAAAGAAGGAAGAAAAAAAGCAGTAATAGAAGGAATAAAATTTTTTGAAAAAAAAATGGAATTAATTCTTGATAATTTATTCATGAGTATTGAATCTTATAAAACTATTACTAATAAAAATAATAATGAATTGTTTATCAGAATATATTGCTCTAGGGGAGGTATGCGGTCACAAAGCATTGCTTGGTTACTAGAAAAATTTAAATTAAATCTCGTTACACTAAATGGAGGATACAAAATATATAGGAGATGGGTATTAGATAGTTTTTCGAAAAAGTATAACATTGTAGTTATTGGCGGAAAAACAGGAACAGGGAAGACAAGGTTATTGTCACTACTAGAGAAATATAAATATCAAACTATTGATCTCGAAGGATTTGCTTCTCATAGAGGAAGTACATTTGGAGGTTTAGGAATGAGAGAACAACCTTCAAATGAACAATTTGAAAATATGATCTCAGAAAAATTAAATTCTTTTAGATGTTCTAATAATATTTTTGTAGAAGCTGAAAGTGCAAATATAGGTAAATGCAAAATCCCTCATGAATTCTTCCATCAGATGAAAAATTCTAGGAGAATTGAAATTTTAAGAAGCGAATCTAACAGGTTAGATGAGTTGATAAATACTTATAGTGTATTTAAGAAAGAGGAACTCCAAGAATCTGTATTAAGGATTAAAAAAAGATTAGGACCGCAAAGAACAAAAATAGCTCTTGAATCAATTAATAGTGAGAAATGGGACTTAGTTTGCAGATCAGTTTTAGATTATTACGATAAGTGTTATGAATATGAAAAGGTTGGCAAAACAAATATAAAGATATTAGATTTAACCGACAAAAAATATGATGTAAGGATCCTAGAGTTAATAAATAATGTTTTATAAAATAATTACAAACGAATGCGAAAAATATTTCCTAAGATAAAAAATTATTAATCGAATATTATGACATCAAATAAAATTGCAATAATACAATTTTATGAAGGAACTGATGAACCAGTAGTGCCTGAAATAAGACTGACTAGGAGTAAAGACGGCACCACCGGCCAAGCATTATTTTTGTTCGAAAAACCTCAGGCATTATCTTCAATTACAGACGGTGAAATCACAGGTATGCGTATGATAGATTCCGAAGGTGAAATACTAACTAGGGAAGTTAAAGTAAAGTTTGTTGATGGAGAACCCATATTTTTAGAAGCAGTTTATATTTGGAAGAACACATCAGACTTTGATAGATTTATGAGATTTGCAAATAGTTATGCCAAATCAAATGGATTAGGATATTCTGAGAAGAATTAGAATATTTTAAAAATTGAGTAGTTCATCATATTTCAAGTTATTAGTAATTTTAATCACTTCGTTGATAATATGGACTTTAAGAGATTTTCTCCTCTTAATTATATGTTCTTTAGTAATTTCAAATATTGTATGTAATTTATGTAATCAAATGCAAAAGGGTTTGAAAATTCCCCGATCGCTTTCATTGTTTCTTGTCTTAACTGTTATATCAGTAATAGTATTTACTATTTTTATTCTTGTATTGCCTCCGTTTATAAAAGAATTCAATGAAATATTAGTTGATATTCCAAATGGTTTATCAAAAATAAATATTTTGATTAATACAAATCTGAACAAATTTAATAACATATTTTATGGCGAACAATCAGAAAATGTTATAGACATATTCAGTCTTATAAATAATGTAGTTACCATTCCAGATGCCTCAACCATTGCTAAAGCTATTCAAGAAAGTTTTAGGAATTTAATAAATATAGCGGGGAATCTGGGTTCAGGTCTTTTGAAATTAATATTTGTATTAGCAGTGAGTTTGATGATTTCTATTGAACCAAAACAATATAAAGAAAATATACTTCTATTAATTCCAAAAAATTATCGCAACAAATTTAGAAATATTCTGGAAAAATGCAATATTGCATTAGCAAATTGGACATTTTCTATGGTCATAAGCTCATTATCAGTAGGTCTATTATCATTAATAGTTTTGTCTATATTAGATGTCAAATACGTCGTCTCAAATGCATTAATAGCAATGGTTCTTAATATAATTCCAAATATAGGTCCAGTTATTAGT
>QCQY01000055.1 GCA_003209475.1 Prochlorococcus sp. AG-459-B06 | reverse complement strand
TAATTGATAAAAAGATCCTCCAGAAACTAAACCATCATTATTAAAATCACGGTATAATTGAATTCATCTTGATTAGGTAAACGAATAGATGCGATATTTTGATCTATAATCTCTTCTGCTTTTAATTTTCTAAGCAATCCCCAAGATGTAATTTTTCTATAAAAAGAATTTTCCATATTGATAGAATTTGGGATTTTGAATGTTTAATTTCCTCACCTTTGAGCAAATATCCTAATAAAAAAAAGTGAAGCTTTTATATTAGTCGTCCACCTAAAATAAAGGTATGAAAAAAAATGGAATGGATTCTTGATTTCTTTGTAAAATTATAAATGCAACGCCAAGAGTTATATGACAAGTTAAGATAGTAGTTTTAATAAACTTGTAAGGCTATGAGAAGTTAGTTGTAAAGTAAGAAAAGTTATGAGTCTTAAAAATATTTGCTATAAATTAATTGAGGCCAAACCTCGTAAGCATACTCTACGTTTGCTGCAAGACATGGATTGATTCAATATAGTTTGCGAGTCGATTTAATAACCCTTTCAGTAGTTGGAATTTCTGGAAGGGTTTCTTGTTTAATACCCAATATCGTTTTTGGGGTCTGTTATAAAAATAATTAATTTAAGGACTAGGTTCGCAGGTAAATCTAAAGGCTTCAATAATAGTAAAGCTAAGCCCTGAGTTACATTAAAACCTTTTTCTTCCACTTAACTAGGTAGTTGATGGGTTGGAGGTGCATGAAACTTTCTTTTCTTTCTCTTCGATCTCTTATAAACAACAAATAAACCTAAACCTAGTAAAGGCATTAATAAACCTTCTGCAAAAATTGGAAAATTAAACATCATATTCTTTATCGCTGTCTAATAGCTCTCTTATGTAGGTATACACAAGCTCTTGATCGTATCCGCTTTCTCTAATTTCTTTCATAATTTCGGCTGGAATTTCCATAATCGTCAACCCCCATGTGACAGTTTTTTAGAGGAAAATAAGCCAAAATAAGCCTAAAATAGACATATTTAAAGCAAATTAGAGCTTACATAATCATACTTACGAAGAAGTATGAAAAAAGCAAGAAAATCACGGTTAAACAGAATTGGACTCTGTAGCTAATTCCCCCTTATTTTAGATCGACTGCCAATTATTAAAAATATCTATTATGAGGTCTTGTAAAACTTGGCGGTTTTAATGAAATTTGCTTTTATGAGTGTAGAGTTATTTTTATTATGCAAATCTCATTCTTTGCAAAAGTAGTTTTGTTTTTAACTCTTTATTGTATTTCTGATTTATCAATTAAAAATAATATTTTGAGAAAAGTAATGAATAGAGCTAATAGAGCTAAAAAAATTTAAACTTTTCAATCAATGGAATTTTTAACTAATTTTTGAAAAAATCAACCTACTACAGTTACAAGTTGTGTTGATCTATTCAATAGTGCAAATGTAAAAAATGACAAACACTTATTAAGTCTGTGTCTATGACACTAAACAAACAAACAAATAAATGAAAAAACTAAAAAAAAAAATATGCTGACTTAATGCGCCTAGCCCAACAGGCGACAGGAAGAAAAGAAGCAGTTGGATAATCCATAAAGCAGCAAAGTTAAAAAATAAATTTGATTAATACGAAATGATGTAGTCTATTTGAAATACATAGATAAATAAATGAATAAAAGAGGAGCTAAAGGTTATTGGATATCGACTGCAAAAATAATTAATCAAGATTTATTTGATGAATATGTAAATAAAGTTGGACCATAGCTGAAAGAGGTTGGAGGCCAAGTCTTTGCAAAAGATACAGAGCCTCAAGGAAAAGAGAGGACCAAAGATGCTAACTTAGCCGTTATTTGTGAATTCCCCTCTATGAAGGAGGCTATCGAAGCTTACGAATCTGAAGAATATAAAGAACTTTCAAAGCTAAGAAAAGAAGCCTCTGAAAATTCTACATTTACAATTATGGAAGGTTTAGATGAGGCTGCAAAGCTGAGAAGAGTAATGGGTATGTGATAAATATTTCAGTGTTTCTTGTACTTACTTAGCTAATAAAGAGTTAGGATAAAAATAATGGAAGCATTTGATTGGAGATAACTTCACTAGTCCAAAGCAACTATTTGACTTTCATAAAGAATTAATGAAATGACTATTTTTATTGGAAATTTATCTTGGGAAACTGA
>QCQY01000054.1 GCA_003209475.1 Prochlorococcus sp. AG-459-B06 | reverse complement strand
CTGAAATAGAAAAAAAATGGCAGTCAATATGGACAGAAAACAATTTATACAAAACCGATGAATTAATTGAGAATAGCGATAAGTTTTATGCCTTATCAATGTTTCCCTACCCTTCAGGTAATCTTCATATGGGACATGTTAGAAATTATGTTATTACCGACTTAATAGCTCGATTCCAAAGGTTTAAAGGTAAATCTGTCCTACATCCAATGGGTTGGGACGCTTTTGGTTTGCCTGCTGAAAATGCTGCGATTGAAAGAGGAATTAGTCCAAGTGTCTGGACTAAAAAAAATATTTCTCATATGAAGTCACAATTAAAGCTTTTGGGACTATCAGTTGATTGGGATAGGGAATTTGCAACATGTGATGAAAGTTATTATATTTGGACTCAATATCTATTTTTAGAGTTATACAAGTCAGGTCTTGTATATCAAAAGGAATCAGAAGTTAATTGGGATCCTGTAGATAATACAGTCCTAGCGAATGAACAAGTTGACTCAGAGGGTAAATCTTGGAGATCTGGTGCAGTAGCTGAAAAAAAATTATTAAAGCAATGGTTTTTAAGAATTACTAATTATGCTGATGAGTTATTGAAGGATTTAGAAAAATTAGATAACTGGCCAGAAAGAGTAAAAATAATGCAAGATAATTGGATTGGAAAGTCATTTGGTGCAAATATTAATTTCAATATCAATACCAATCCAGAAAAGAAAATAACTGTATTTACAACAAGGCCAGATACTTTATTTGGAGTTACTTATTTAGCAATTTCTGTAAATCATTCATTAATTAAAAAAATTACTGATCAAGAAACTATACAAGATATAGAAAATCTTAAACAATATTTGAAAGATAATAAAAATAATGAACTTGAAAAAATTGGAATAAAAACTAGCTTAATAGCAATAAATCCAGTTAATTCTGAACCTATACCTATTTGGGTGGCTAGTTATGTTCTTGATGAATACGGTACAGGCGCTGTTATGGGTGTACCAGCTCATGATTTAAGGGATTTTGAGTTTGCTAAGAAAAACAATATAGATATTAAACAAGTAATAGTAAAGGATAAAAGTCAACAAAGTAATGAGCTTGATAATGCTTATGTAGAAAATGGATATCTAATTAATTCAAATCAATACAATGGTATAGCAAATACTATTGCTAAATTAAAAATTGCTGAGGAGGGAGTAAATAATGGATGGGCCGAAAATAAAATTCAATATCGTTTAAGAGATTGGTTAATATCTAGACAAAGATATTGGGGATGTCCGATACCCATCGTTAATTGCAAAAAATGTGGAGCTGTTCCTTTAAACCAATCGGATTTGCCTGTTTCATTACCAAAAGATATAGAAATCTCCGCTAACAAGATTAATGCTTTAGGTAATAATAATAATTGGATAAATACAACATGTCCAAAATGTGGAATAGCGGCAAGAAAAGAAACTGATACTATGGACACTTTCATGTGTTCATCTTGGTATTTTTTAAGATACCCATCTTCAAAATGTTCAACTAAGCCATTTGAAAAGATGGAAATTAATAAGTGGTTACCTGTAGATCAATATGTTGGAGGAGTAGAGCATGCCATATTGCATTTGTTATATGCAAGATTTTTCACTAAAGCTTTGCGAGATAATAAACTCTTTGATATTGATGAACCTTTCAAAAAACTATTAACGCAAGGAATGGTTCAGTCCGCAGCCTATAAAAACAATAAAACTGGTAAATATGTTTCTCCTTCCGATATTACTGACTTATCAAATCCTAAAGATCCAATTGACAATTCTAGACTCGAAGTTCTTTTCGAGAAGATGTCTAAGTCTAAATATAATGGAATAGACCCTGAATCAGTAATTAAAAAATATGGAGCAGATACAGCAAGAATGTTTATATTATTTAAAGCACCACCAGAAAAAGATTTGGAATGGGGAGATACAGATGTTGAAGGACAATTTAGATTTTTAAGTAGGATTTGGAAGCTTTATATAAATTATGCAAAAGATATAAATAGTAAATCTAATTCCTGTCCAGAAAAAGAAAAAAGTTTAATAAAGTCAATGAATATTGCTATAAAAGAAATTTCAAATGACATATTAAATAACCAATTTAATACTGCGATTTCAGAACTAATGAAGTTTTATAATTCATTATCAAATTCCATTAATGACATAAACAATAATTTAAAAATTGATGCTTTAAAAACATTTTGTATTTTGTTGGCTCCATTTGCACCTCATATTGCAGAAGAAATATGGCATCTTATAGGATTTAAAAAATCTGTACATTTAGAACACTGGCCTTCCTTTAATGCCGAGGCACTAAAGGAAGATTCATATGAACTAGTAATACAAGTGAATGG
>QCQY01000053.1 GCA_003209475.1 Prochlorococcus sp. AG-459-B06 | reverse complement strand
TTTAATATTTCTGTAGATAAAAATTATGAGAAATTTATAAATAAATTATCTGAGAGTTTCCCCAATGAGAAAAAAGGTATAAAGAAATTCTACGATACTTGTTCAAGTGTATTTAAGTGTTTAGATTCAATGCCCCTTTTATCAATAGAGGATCCAAATTATCTTTTTAAAGTTTTCTTTAAATCTCCCTTATCCTGTTTAGGGTTAGCTAGATGGCTACCAGTAAATGCAGGAGATGTAGCGAGAAAATTTATAAAAGATTCTAAACTTTTAAAATTTATCGATATCGAATGTTTTTGTTGGTCTGTAATGCCAGCTCTCAAAACTCCTATGATTAATGCGGGAATGGTTTTTACTGATAGGCATGTCGGAGGTATAAATTATCCAAAAGGGGGGGTCGGAACCATTGCGGAAAAGTTGGTTACTGGAATACAAAAATTAGGAGGCAGAATAAGATACAAAGCTAATGTTACTGAAATCCTTGTAAAAGATAAAAAAGCGGCAGGAGTAAAGCTTTCAAATGGGGAAGAGATATATTCAAATATTATTGTATCCAACTCCACAAGATGGGATACTTTTGGATTAAAAGATAATACTAAAGGATTAATTTCAAGTAAAAACGTGCCAAAAAGTGAATATAAGTGGTCAGAAACTTATAAACCCTCACCTTCTTTTGTTTCGATTCACCTTGGAGTAGAAAAAAATCTAATATCCGATAATTTTAATTGTCATCATATAATCGTTGAAAATTGGGATGAATTAGAAAGTGAAAAGGGAGTGATATTTGTTTCTATACCTACTTTGCTTGACTCGTCACTGGCTCCAGAAGGTAAACATATCATACATGCATTTACTCCTTCATCAATGAGTGAATGGGAAGGCCTATCAAGGAAAGAATATTTGCAAAAGAAAGAAGAATATTTTTCATTTCTTGTTGAAAAAATATCAGCTATTCTTCCTAATCTTGAACAAAATATTGATCACAAAGAAATTGGCACTCCCAAAACTCATAAAAAGTTTCTTGGAAGATATGAAGGTACCTATGGGCCAATTCCCAGTAAAAAGTTACTTGGACTTTTACCAATGCCTTTCAACACAACAAAAATAGAAAACCTTTATTGTGTAGGGGATTCATGCTTCCCTGGTCAAGGCCTTAATGCAGTTGCTTTTAGTGGATACGCATGCGCTCACAAAATAGGTGCAAAGTTAAACATAAACAGTTTTAAATTGCCCGACTAAAAAGATCCTTCTGAAATGATAGAAAAGTTTAAAACTCTTTTTTTTGTAAAAAGTTCATTAATTTCTCTTTATTTAGCGCTTACAATCCCTTTACCGTTAATTTCAATTGAAGAATTAAAAATCCCCTCTATTATAATTTTTGCCTTAGGACTTTATTTGATAATCAATATCACAAGTGATTATGTAGAAACTTGCAGTAATAAAATTTCATACAAAAGTAGTTTTATTTCTAAATTCTTAGGGAAAAAAAATTGGGAGATATCTTGGGAAGATATTAAATTAATCAAATCTTTGCCAACCAGTCAGGGTAGTAAAGTTTATTACTTTAATACTTTTCAAGGTGATAATTTTCTTGTCCCACAAAGAGTTGAAAACTTTGAAAAATTCTTATTAATTGTTTCCAGTAATACTGGGATTGATATTAATGAAATATCTTACATATCACCACTATGGACATATAAATTACTGACATTTTTATCAGTTTTAATGATTATTGGTGAACTTTTTGCTTTTCTAAATTAAATATTATCAATACTGAATCTATAACCTTGTTGTCTAACAGTGGTTATTCCTCCACCTTCTCCCAATCCAGCCTGTTCTAATTTTCTCCTTAAAGTTAATACCTGGGTATCAACTGACCTAGGACCACCACTGAAGGGCGGCCAGGCCATTCTTAAGAGCTCTTGACGGCTTCTTACCATTCCAGGTGGCATCAAAAGAGCGCAAAGGAGTGCAAACTCCCTAGGGCTTAATTCTACGGGCTTCTCGCTTAGAGTAACTTGTCTTAAGAGAAGATGAACCTCTAAAGGTCCAACCTCAACTTTTTCTTGTAATCCTATCCTTCCCCTTTTTAAGAGTGTTCTGCATCGTGCTGCAAGCTCTTCGAGTCCAAAAGGTTTTCTGAGAACATCATCTGCCCCTTCATCTAATAAGGTTACTAATGCTTCAACACCTGATCTTGCCGTTAAAACTATAACTGAAGACCCCAGTTGCTGGGCTAGTCTCATTGCAGTATTCTGCTCGAGGATTTCTGCGCTAACTAATAAGTCAGGTGATTGTTCTCTGCATAAGTCAATAGCTTCTGCAGCTGTACCTACTGCTGCAGCTAAATGACCATCTTGGCGAAGCCTTTGCACAAGGACTGTTCTAAGTGTGGGGTGAGGTTCAACAACTAGAACTCTTGAGGGAGTTTGAGAGCTCGTAGGCAATTGTGAACTGCCAGGGGTTGAAGCTAAGATTTGCTCAGTTGATTGCATTCTTAATTACTGTTTGGCCAGGCAATTTTTGTTCGTTCTTAATAAGGTATAACAAATGCAAAATAAAAATCGGAATTTATCGAATTATGACATCATTTGAAA
>QCQY01000052.1 GCA_003209475.1 Prochlorococcus sp. AG-459-B06 | reverse complement strand
CTATTGCATTAATAACTTTTTTAATAACTGTAGGTTCATATATAAATGGCTTTGATATTAGTAATGAAAATGTTCAACTTAAAGAAAATATTAGTTGGCTCCCTGATTTAGGTCTTACTTGGTCTGTTGGCGCTGATGGCATGTCTATGCCGTTAATTTTATTGACAAGTTTTATAACTGCTTTAGCAGTTTTAGCTGCATGGCCAGTCAAGTTCAAACCAAAGTTATTTTTCTTTTTGATATTGGTTATGGATGGTGGGCAAATCGCTGTTTTTGCCGTACAAGATATGCTTTTATTTTTCCTAACTTGGGAACTTGAGTTAATTCCCGTTTATTTATTACTGGCTATATGGGGTGGCAAAAATCGACAATATGCAGCAACAAAATTCATTATTTATACAGCTGGCAGTTCTATCTTCATTCTTCTTGCAGCGTTAGCAATGGGTTTCTATGGTACAGAAATTCCTAACTTTGAGTTTTCTCACTTGGCAGCGCAAGATTTTAGTCAAAAATTCCAAATATTTTGTTACGTAGGGCTTTTAATTGCATTTGGTGTGAAACTACCAATAGTACCTCTTCATACTTGGCTACCAGATGCTCATGGAGAGGCTACAGCTCCTGTTCATATGCTTTTAGCAGGAATTTTATTAAAGATGGGAGGATATGCTCTTTTAAGATTTAATGCACAATTATTACCCCTTGCTCATGCTCAATTTGCCCCATTATTAATAGTTCTTGGGGTAGTCAATATAATTTATGCTGCATTAACCTCTTTTGCTCAAAGAAATCTTAAAAGAAAAATCGCATATAGTTCGATAAGTCATATGGGTTTTGTTCTTATTGGTATAGGGAGTTTTAGTAGCCTTGGAACAAGCGGAGCTATGCTGCAAATGGTTAGTCATGGATTAATAGGTGCAAGTTTATTTTTTCTTGTTGGTGCCACCTATGACAGAACAAAGACTCTTAAACTTGATGAAATGAGTGGTGTAGGACAAAAAATGAGAATTATGTTTGCTCTGTGGACTGCTTGCTCCCTGGCTTCCCTGGCTTTGCCTGGTATGAGTGGATTTGTTTCCGAATTGATGGTATTTACAGGATTTGTTACTGATGAAGTGTATACACTTCCCTTTAGGGTGGTGATGGCGTCTTTAGCTGCTATCGGTGTAATACTTACTCCTATTTATCTACTTTCAATGTTACGAGAAATTTTCTTTGGTAAAGAAAATCCTAAATTAATCGAAGAACGAAAACTTATAGATGCAGAGCCAAGGGAAGTTTATATTATTGCTTGTTTACTTTTACCGATTATTGGAATAGGTTTATACCCAAGATTAGTTACTGAAAGTTACATTGCATCTATCAATAATTTGGTTGAAAGAGATTTAACTGCAGTTAAAGGTGCTGTGAAAACAAATATTTTTTCAGGAACTAAAACAAACGACATCCTAAAAGCTCCAACAATATAATTTTTTAAATTAACGCAATATTGTTTGGCATTAAATAAATTAAAAGATATCTTGTGAATAGATTTTATCTATTTCAAAATATCTTATTTCAATCCTATTGATAGGCAACAATTAGGCCCTAGATTATTGATTAAATTTCTTCAAGACGCCGCAGGTAAGGGTGAGCTTGATCCATGGGATATTGATGTAATAAGTGTAATTGATAGTTTTTTAGAGCAATACTCACATACTTTTAATCAATCTTCAAATAGTCAAATCTCATATCATAAAGATTTAGCTGAGACCAGCGAAGCATTTTTTGCGGCTTCCGTACTTGTTAATCTTAAGGCTCAGGTTTTGGAATCTGATGTTTTCAGAGAAAATTCTTCCGATTTTGAAGATCAATTTGATTTGGATGATCAAGATTGGATTGATAAAGAATTTGATATTCCAAAATATCCTGAAAAATATCTAAGGAGACGATCAATTGCACAACCAATTCTTAAACGTACAACAACATTGGGAGAACTTGTAAGTCAGTTAGAGTCCATAGCAGAAGTTATAGAAACCCAAGATCTTCTGCTCATGAAGAGAAAAAGAAATAAAAAATATTCTGATAAGGCTTTAATTTCTCAAGTAAAGTCATTAGCGCATCGCGAGAAACTTCCAGAAACCACTAAAGCATTAGGGAAATTTATTGAAGGATGGGAAAAGGCATTACAATGGACAGATTTTGAATATTTAGTAACGAAATGGCAAACAGTAGTAAAAAATGATTTAGATAAAGATCGTTTGGGAGTTTTTTGGGCTTTATTATTTTTATCATCTGAAAACAAAATTGAAATTAAACAACTTAATTCCTTATATGGCCCAATTCAAATTAAAAGAATAATACCTGATGGTGGCTTAGCTCAATTGCCTATAGAAAATCTTGAGGGAAGTAATGCCTCTTCCTCGGCTGCTTAGAAGCTTCATAGTAATAACGTATAATTTTAAAAAATGGTTTTGAATTTATGAAGGCAATGATACTTGCGGCAGGTAAAGGCACACGTGTTCAGCCTATTACGCATGTTATACCGAAACCGATGATTCCGATTTTGCAAAAACCTGTTATGGAGTTTCTTTTGGAACTTTTAAGAGAACATAATTTTAAGGAAATAATGGTAAATGTTTCTCATCTGGCTGAAGAAATTGAAA
>QCQY01000051.1 GCA_003209475.1 Prochlorococcus sp. AG-459-B06 | reverse complement strand
TGAAGGGCAGCATTTTGCATAATTGGTGACAAAGAATGGCTTACTGGATTGCCAATTAATGCTATAAAAGATGTCTTACTTGAAATCATGTTTAGAATTTTAACCTTAAAAGTAATGATCTGTTCGGGAACCACACCCCGTCTTTGAGTAACAATAATGACGTCAATGACCGATTATGGAGAATAACAAATATTGAGAATTTACCCATGGGTAAGGTAGTAGGAATTGATTTAGGAACAACTAATAGTTGTGTCGCTGTAATGGAAGGTGGCAAGCCTACTGTAATAGCAAATGCTGAGGGTTTCAGAACTACTCCATCAGTTGTTGCATATACAAAAAATCAAGATCAGCTTGTTGGACAAATAGCAAAAAGACAAGCTGTAATGAACCCTGAAAATACTTTTTATTCTGCAAAACGTTTTGTTGGTAGAAGAGTTGATGAAGTTAATGAAGAATCTAAAGAAGTTAGTTATTCTGTTGAAAAATCTGGTTCTAGTGTCAAATTAAAATGTCCAATTTTGGATAAGCAGTTTTCTCCTGAAGAGGTAAGTTCACAAGTTTTAAGAAAGTTAGCAGATGATGCGGGTAAATATCTTGGTGATAAAGTTACACAGGCAGTAATTACGGTTCCAGCTTATTTTAATGATTCCCAAAGACAGGCTACAAAAGATGCTGGAAAGATTGCTGGTTTAGAAGTTCTCAGAATTGTTAATGAGCCAACTGCTGCGGCCTTAGCATATGGTTTGGATAAAGAAAATGAAAAAATTCTTGTTTTTGATCTAGGGGGAGGAACATTTGATGTCTCAGTTATTGAAGCTGGTGATGGAGTAACTGAAGTTTTATCAACATCTGGAGATACACATTTAGGTGGTGATGATTTTGATAGATGCATCGTAGATCACTTAGCTAGTACTTTTAAATCCAATGAGGGAATTGATCTAAGACAAGATAAGCAAGCTTTGCAAAGATTGACTGAAGCTGCAGAAAAAGCAAAAATAGAGCTCTCAAATGCTACGCAAAGTGAAATAAATTTACCTTTTATTACAGCGACACCCGAAGGTCCAAAACATTTGGATTTGAACCTCACTAGAGCAAAGTTCGAGGAATTAGCAGCTTCTTTAATTGATAGATGTAAGACCCCAGTTGAAAGAGCTATTAGTGATGCAAAAATTTCTACTAGTGAAATTGATGAAGTTGTTATGGTAGGAGGCTCATCTAGAATACCTGCTGTCTTAGATTTAGTTAAAAAAATAATTGGTAAAGAACCAAATCAAACTGTTAATCCTGATGAGGTAGTAGCTGTTGGAGCTGCAATTCAGGGAGGAGTTTTAGCAGGAGAGGTTAAAGATATATTGTTGCTTGACGTTACTCCACTTTCTTTAGGTGTAGAGACTTTAGGGGGAGTAATGACAAAAATGATAAATCGAAATACTACAGTACCTACGAAGAAATCTGAAACATATTCAACTGCTGTAGATGGTCAAACAAATGTTGAAATACACGTTTTGCAGGGTGAAAGAGAAATGGCTTCTGATAATAAAAGCTTAGGAACTTTCAGATTGGATGGAATACCTTCAGCACCAAGAGGTGTGCCGCAAATTGAAGTTACATTTGATATTGATGCAAATGGAATTCTAAGTGTTACTGCTAAAGATAAAGGAAGTGGTAAAGAGCAAAGTATCTCTATCACTGGTGCTTCTACTCTATCTGATAATGAAGTTGAAAAAATGGTAAAAGATGCTGAATCAAATGCATCTGCAGATAAAGAAAAAAGAGAAAAAATTGATTTAAAAAATCAAGCTGAAACACTTGTCTACCAGACAGAAAAGCAACTTGGTGAGTTAGGAGATAAAATTGATGCTTCAGCAAAGTCTAAAGTTGAAGAAAAAAGTAATGCTTTAAAAGAGGCAACTTCAAAAGAAGATTATGAATCAATGAAGAAACTTCTTGAAGAACTTCAACAAGAATTGTACGCAGTTGGTTCATCTGTTTATCAGCAACCAGGCAATCAACCACCTTCACCAGGAACACCAAGCGGTTCTACCCAGAGTGATTCAAGCGAAAAAGGTGGAGATGATGTAATTGATGCCGACTTTACTGAAACGAAAGATTAAAAAAAGTAATTTTTAATTTCATTAGCAACCCATTTAGAACAAGCCGGAGCCAGTAAAATTCCATTTTTATAAAAACCTGTACATATAATTAGTCCATTTTCAAGATTTTTCATTATTGGTGAAGGTTCACCATCAGGTCTTGACCTTATCCCGTACCATTTTTTAGAAATCTTTCCTTTAAGCAGCCAATTTGGTTTTTTATCGAGAAAATTTGTTAGTTTTTCGAATGTATTTTCTTCTGGCTTGGTATTATATTCGTCAGTTGATCCTATTATTAGCTTATTTTTTGATTTTGGAATTATATTTTTACCATTTATATTGAATTGTTTAGGCAGCGATAATAAATCAACTTCTGCATCATTTATATCAATTTCCATAGCTTGACCTAAGACAGGTTTTAATCTGATGTTATAAGATAAGCTATTCATTAAATTAACTGCTTTTAATGAATTGCACAAAATAACAATATCAGATTTGATGTTTTCATTATTCCGTGTTGTAGAAATCCATTGATTGTTTGATTTTCTAATTTTTATTATTTCTCCTTCTGAAAAATTGATTTTTTTATGTTTTAGATA
>QCQY01000050.1 GCA_003209475.1 Prochlorococcus sp. AG-459-B06 | reverse complement strand
TAGCAGCTTCAATAGCGCACCATTGATTTAGGATCATATTTTTTGTCAAATAATTTTTATAGATTGATTTATTGGTATGAAAAAAATATTTTTTTGCAAATTTTACGTGGTTAAAATCTCTATCTGTTCTCTCAATATCAATCCCTATTTTGCTTTTATGCCAGACTATAGTTATGGCATCTTTACAATGACTTAAACTTATATTTCCCATGCCAGAAGGTAAACTTGGAGGTTCGCCAGGATTTGCATTTATCGGAATTTCTAGGGGATCTAAATCAAAAAGTGTTGAAAGTGATTGTCGTAAATAGGCTCTTGTTTCTAAAAAAATTTTTGATCTTGAACTTGATAGCTTTTTTGCAGTTTTAATTTTTTGTACAGTTGCGACTTCTTGCACACTTTTAATCTCATAAAACCAAATTTTTGGTATTTTATATTCATACTCATTTAATAATTTCAATGGCTCTTAAGGTTGGCGACAAAGCACCAGAATTTAAATTAAAAGATTCTTTTGAGAAAGAAGTTTCTCTTAGTGATTTTAAAGGTAAAAGAATAATACTATATTTTTATCCAAAAGATAATACTCCAGGATGTACTAAAGAGGCCTGTAATTTTAAAGAGAATTGGGATTTACTCCAAAAAAATAATATTGTTATTCTTGGTATCAGTAAAGACAATGCCGTTTCTCATCAGAAGTTTATAGAAAAATTTAATTTGCCATTTATTCTTTTAACTGATCCTGAACCTTATAAAGTTTCTTCTGATTACGATAGCTATGGACTTAAGAAATTTATGGGAAAAGAATATATGGGAATGATAAGGAATACATTTTTAATTGATACTGATGGTAATATCGAAAAAATTTACCTGAAAGTAAAAGCAGCAATAATGGCTGATCATATAGTTGCAGATCTTGGATTAAATTAACTCTTTGAGAGATAGGTGGTGAATGATCATTCCCTCCATAACCAAATTAGGAGCAATGATTATATTTTTTTTGTTCGTTTCTAGAGATTCTGTAAGGAATTGAGAGTCTCCTCCGCATGTTATTAAGATATCTTTTAGTGGATTAAATGAACTCTTAATAACACCAGTAAGAGAATTTATTACTCCTTTTAAAATTGCCTCTTCTGTATTAATCAAAAAATCTTTTTTAGGGACTTCATATTTTTTTGGAACTCTAAGATTTCTTGTATTCTGTTCCATTGATTTTAATTGTGTTAGAAAACCCGGAATAAGTTGACCTCCAATAATAGATCCATTTGAATTTAATTTTGTTATTGATAATATTGTTCCAAAATCTGCAATTAGTAAATCTTTTTTTAGAGGGTTTTCAATAATTTTTAGTGCTGCAAAACAAGCAAGAGCTCTATCAATTCCAAAAAAATTAGGAAGATTTGACATCTGAATATCTTTAGTTTTTATTTCATTTTCTTTTTTCAGCAAAAAATTAGGTAGTTTTCCTACAGAAGCCCAAATTAGTTGATCAAGATCTATGTTTTCGGGAACTTTTTGCTCTTTTTTGGTATGGAAGAATTTAGATTGATTTTTAGAATACTTAGCCCAATGAAGCCTACTATTGCCTACTAATAAAAAATTTATATCTGAGACCATTGTTCTATGATCAATTTAATTATTAGTGTGTATTCCACATTCTTGTTTAATCCCCCCAAATCTTGTATCTCTGCCTTTTACTTCAATACCATCGGGACTGCTTGAATGCCAATCCCCTACAGAAGAATAACCTTTGATAAAAAGTGGATGGGCAGGTAAGTTATTCTCTTCCATATAATAAAAAATGTCTTTATTTGTCCAATTTAATAAAGGTCTTAAAGAAAGTCTTTGACGAATTATATCTAGGAATTTCATTTTGTTTCTATTTTCTGTTTGATTTGATCTAACACCGCTTGCCCAGCAGTAAATATTATATTTTTCTAGCCCATTATCTAAAGGTTTTATCTTTCTTAACTCATGATACTTATCTAAATCACTCTCTTTATTTGTTTCCCAAAGTTTTCCGTATTTAGCTTCCATTCTTGCTGGAGATAATTCACTTTGCAGAACTTCTACTTCTAATGATAAATCTTCGATAAGCTTTTCAGCATAATGGTATGTTTCTAGAGGTAGGTAACCTGTATCTATCCAAAATATTTTGATTTTTTTTTGTAGACATAATTTACTGACCATGTTTAAAAGGACTGATGACTGTATTCCAAAACTTGTTGTAATAGCAAATTGATTATCAAACTTTTCATAACCCCAAGTAAGAATCTCTTGAGGCTTCTTATCTGCTAGTTCCTCATTATATATCCCTAAGTTAGGTTGAATATCTTTCTGGATGTTTTCAATCATTCTTCAATTTGATTATGAGTTTAATGTTATTTCGCTCAATTTAAAAATTATTCGTATAGTTTAATAATACATATATGAATAACTATATTTCGCTAATGAAATCAATACAAAAACCAATAGTAATAGTTGGAGCAGGTTTTGCAGGTATGACATTTGCTTTGAATTTAAAGAATCTTAATCCTTCTTTACCCATTCTTGTGGTTGATTCTGAAACTAATTTTATATTTAAACCTTTAATGTACGAAGTTTTAAGTAAAGAAATAAGAAGTTGGGAAGCAACTCCAAAATTTGCAAATATTTTTTCTGATGCAGGTATAACTTTTTTAAAAAATTGTTTAACCAAGATTTATTTCAAAGAAAATATTCTTGAAT
>QCQY01000049.1 GCA_003209475.1 Prochlorococcus sp. AG-459-B06 | reverse complement strand
TAAACCTCTTAAAGATTTAGGAAGATATTCTTGTGCAACCCAATTGCCTGGATAATTATGAGGATTGACATAACTATTAGAGTTATTTTTTAAATGAAGTGGAAAATCAAAAGAATTGGTACATTTGATTGTTTCAATTGCTTTAAAAATACTTTTCGTACTATTACTTTTTGGAGACATAGCTAAATATAAAGAAGCCTGCGTTAAAAAATATAATCCTTCTGGAAAACCAACTCTATCAAAAGCATCACAACAGGATTTTACAACTACTATGGCATTAGGATCAGCCATTCCAATATCTTCACTGGCAGATATAAGTAATCTTCTACAAATAAAATTAGGATCTTCACCAGCCTCCAACATATTCGCAAGCCAGAATAAAGTTGCATCTGGATCAGAACCTCTTATGGACTTTATAAAGGCACTTATTACGTCGTAATGATTCTGACCATTTTTATCGTAAACAATATTTTTCTTTTGAATTGCATCTTCTGCTTTTGAAAGATTAATATTGATTTCTTTAGAATCATTTTCAGATATTGTTTCTATAGCCATCTCTAATGCATTTATTAATGTTCTTGCATCTCCGCCAGAAAATTTAATTAAATGACTTATTGCATCCTTGGTTAAATAAACCTTTTTTGAATCTTTTTGTTTTGAATAATAAGTTATGACTTTTTGTATTATTTTCTGCAAATCATTTTCAGCCAAAGGAAGTAATGTAAAAATACGTGACCTACTAACAAGCGCTTTATTTACAGCAAAGGAAGGGTTTTCTGTTGTAGCACCAATAAAAGTTATAGTTCCATTTTCTATTGAAGGTAATAGAGCATCTTGCTGAATTGATGTAAATCTGTGAACCTCATCAATAAATAAAATTGTTTTTCTTTTTGAATTTATTAATCTATCTTTTGCATTAGCGATTTCATTTCTTAATTCTTTAACATTTGATAGTACTGCATTTAACTTAATTAATTTTGAACGGGTATTGAAAGAAATAATTTCAATTAGAGTAGTTTTTCCAACACCAGGAGGGCCAGAAAAAATAAAATTACTAATTTTATCATTTAATATTGCGCTTCTTAAAAGCGAACTCTCATTCAAGATTGGCTGCTGACCAAAAAAATCTTCCAAATTCCTTGGTCTTAATTTATCTGCCAAAGGTGCATTATTTTCTATTTGAGAATAATTAGTAAATAAATTTTCTGAATGCATATAGATAAAATCAAAAAATCATTTCTTTCAAGTCTATGTAATTACTGTAGGAGTTTCCATTTTAGTAAGTTTTGAAATGTTTAATAAAGCATCTAAATCATTTATTAGAGGTTTCAAAGCTACCTGAGGATTTAACGATAGATTCTGTTGAGGCTTGCAAAATTTCTCAAAGTAAAGTCTTAATGTTGCCCCTTTAGTTCCAGTTCCAGAAAGGCGCACAATTACTCGGGAATTATCATCAAGCACCAACCTTAAACCTTGATTTTCACTTATGGAATTGTCAATGGGATCTAAATATGAAAAGTTATCTGCAACTTTAACTAAATGGCCAGCAAAATTAGTTCCTTTTAAATTTTCGAGGATAGAGATTAAATTACCAAAGATTTGATTAGCAATATTTGAGGGGATTGCCTCATAATCATGTCTTGAATAATAATTCCTACCAAATTGTTTCCAATGATTCTGCATCAAATCACTTACCGAACATTTTTTTTCAGCCAAAACTTGTAACCAATACAAAACTGCCCATAATCCATCTTTCTCTCTTACATGATTACTTCCTGTTCCGAAACTTTCTTCTCCACATAAAGTAATTAAATTAGAATCTAAAAGATTTCCAAAAAACTTCCAACCAGTTGGCGTCTCGAAACAGGGTATATTTAATGCGCGAGCAACATTATCGACCGCTGAGCTAGTCGGCATAGATCGCGCAACACCTGTAATACCATCTTTATACCCAGGAACACATTGGGTGTTAGCAGTGATAACTGCAAGGCTATCGCTAGGATTTACAAAACATGCTCTTCCTAAGACCATATTCCGATCTCCATCCCCATCGCAAGCAGCACCAAAACTATAAGATTTCTTATTTAATAACAAATCAGCTAAGTGAGATGCATAAGTAAGATTAGGATCAGGATGCAAACCTCCAAAATCCTTTAAAGGGTTACCATTCATGACACAATCATGAGCAAGTCCCATTTTTTCAACAAAAATATTTTTTGCATATGGGCCTGTAACCGCATTCATTGCATCAAAAATTAACGTGAAGTCTTTTTTTAGAAAATCACTAATTTGATCAAAATCAAAAATTTTCTCCATCAAATTAGAATAATCTTTCAAACCATCAATAATTTCTAAGGTAGTTTCACCGTAAGAATAAGTTCCAAATTCACTAAAATCAGGTAATTGAATTTTACAAATTTTATAACTAGTTAGTAATTTTGAAGCCTTGAAAATTTTATTAGTAATTATTTCAGGGGCTGGGCCACCATTAGAAATATTCAATTTCACTCCAAAGTCGCCATCAATCCCACCAGGATTATGGCTTGCAGAAAGAATAATTCCGCCAATAGCGTTTTCTTTTCTAATTAAATGTGATGTCGCAGGAGTAGATAATAAACCGTATTTTGGAACAATAACCTTTTGTACTTTATGAGCAACGCATATTTGAACAATTTTTTCTATTGCTTCATTATTGCCATATCTGCCATCACCACCAACAACTA
>QCQY01000048.1 GCA_003209475.1 Prochlorococcus sp. AG-459-B06 | reverse complement strand
TACCTTAAATCTTAAAATGGAAAAAAGCATTGCTTTATTTGGTACGAGTGCAGATCCACCTACAATTGGGCACAAAAAAATTCTTGAAGAATTATCCAAAATTTATGCTTTTACCATTAGCTATGTGAGCAACAACCCCAAAAAAAAGCACATAGAGGATATTTCAATTCGTAGCCATTTATTAAAAACTCTTATTGATGATTTAGATAATCCGAAAATTTTATTTAATCAAAAAATGAGTAGCCAATGGGCAGTAGAGTCAATCAAAAAATGTAAAGAGATTTATAAATTTAATAATTTAGATTTTGTTATTGGAAGTGATTTAATAAAAGATATTTTCTACTGGAAAAATTTTGACAAAATTATTTTGGAGGTAAGTTTTTTTATCATTTTAAGAGAGGGATATCCTGTTGAATCAAATACTCTAAAAATTTTAGAAACTTATAAAGTGAAATTTAAGATTTCAACCATTAAAATTCCAAACATTTCAAGTTCTAAGTTTAGATTAAATTTTAATTGTTCTAATTTACCGTCGTCGTTAATAGATATAGTTAAGAAGAATAATTTATATGAATCAATCAAATTAGTTGAATGAAGTTTTTACTTGCCCAAATAAATCCAGTTGTTGGAGATTTAGAGGGCAATTCAAAAAAAATACTTAATATTGCTTCGAAAGCTAGCTCAATTTCTGCTGATTTTGTTCTTACTCCAGAGTTGTCATTATGGGGATATCCTGCAAATGACTTACTTTTAAAAAAAAATTTAATCAAAAATCAATACCAAATTCTTGATCAATTAGCTTTAGATATTAATAAAAAATATGGAAACTTAAGTATCTCTGTCGGAATAGCTGAGATAATAAATGATTCTTTTTTTCCTAATCTTTATAATTCTATTGCTTTGGTTGAGGGCGGTGAATGGAAAATAATTGCTCGTAAAATTATTCTTCCTACTTATGAAGTATTTGATGAGAAAAGATACTTTAGATCAGAAGAAAAAGTTTCCGTATTGATTAAACAAATTAAAAATAAAACTTGGCGACTCGGCTTTACTATATGTGAGGATTTATGGGTCAACAAAGATATAGAAGGTAGAGGAATTCATAGGAAAAATCCCATTATTGATTTAAAGAAAAAAAAAGTTGATATTTTAGTAAATTTATCAGCCTCCCCATTTACTCTGAAAAAGTTAGAGCTAAGATCCAAGGTTTCCAGTTTTGCTGCACAATATCTTCAAGTACCGCTGATTTATGTCAACCAGATTGGAGCAAATGATAATTTAATTTTTGATGGAAATAGTTTTATTCTTGATAAGAATGGATCTATAATTAAACAATTAAAATCTTTTTCAGAAGATCTCTCCAGCTGGGAAATTGAGCAAACAAAACCTGAAAAAAATGAATTTGAAAACTCCGAAATGTCATCAATTTTTGATGCATTAGTCCTTGGTGTTAAAGATTATGCAAAAAAATGTGGTTTTAAAACAGCTTTAGTTGGATTAAGTGGTGGTATTGATTCAGCACTTGTCTCAGCAATTGCTACAGCGGCTCTAGGAAGTGAAAATGTTCATTGTGTTTCAATGCCCTCTAAATGGAGCTCATCTCATTCAAAGCGTGATGCAAAAGATTTAGCAAGAAGATTAAAGATAAGTTTCAAGAGCATTCCAATTGAAAACTTGATGACCTCTTTTGAAGAGTCATTTATAAAAACCATAGATTTGGAAATGGCTGAAATAACAAATCAAAATATTCAGTCGAGGATAAGAGGCACACTTCTTATGGCTTTAGCAAATCAAGAAAAGCATTTATTACTTTCAACAGGCAATAAATCAGAGCTGGCCGTAGGATATTGCACACTCTATGGTGATATGAACGGGGGATTATCGGTAATTGGGGATTTATATAAAACTAATGTTTTTAAATTATGCAATTGGCTTGATAGTGAAGATTCAATTAATCGTAGAAAGTCATATATGTTAGATACTAATGTAAATATTATTGGAGAAAATATACGTACGAAAGCTCCAAGTGCCGAATTAGGTCCTGATCAATTAGACACAGATTCTCTCCCACCTTATTCAATTTTAGATAATATTCTTAAAGGAATTATCGAAGAGAAAAAAGATTTACAACAACTAGAAGAAGATGGTTATAAAAAAGATTTAATTTTAAAAATTATTTCACTAATAAAAAAAGCGGAATTCAAAAGAAAGCAGGCTCCTCCAATCCTAAAACTAAGCAGCCAATCTTTAGGAAGTGACTGGAGAGTGCCCATAGCGATATCTTATTAATCGCTATAAGAACACTGTTGGATTTTTTTTAAAGGCCGTTTAATTGAATTAAAGTTGATACCTTTTTTGATAGCAAGAATTATGCCTGCAGCTTCTAAATAATTATCCACTTCAAAAAGATTGGGATAATCATAAAACTCATTTGTCACTTTTAATGTATTTTGATTTTTTACAGAGATAATATTTAAACCTTTTTCAATCCCTGCTAGTACTGCTTCTCCACCTAGTGCCCCACTAGGAACAACAATAGATTCGATCTGATCAGGGTGTAGTGAGATTGATTCATTTTTAGCAGGTAATTCAACAATTTCAGGTGCATTGCTTAATCCAATCAGTACTGATGGTAAAAATGTGTATCCTATTTCTTCTGCAGCTGCACGAGGATCTAAATTTTCATTCAATTCAATTGGATTTAAAGCAGGTGCGTGAGCACAGGGAACTTTTAAAAATTTGCTTATTAAATGACTTATAACTGCTTCGACTCCAGAAATAGGATCAACCCCTTTCCCCTCTCGATAGATATTTGTTTCTAAAGAATCAGAATCATCTGGAAATTTTGCCACAATTGCTATCGCCGTAACTCCTTTTTCTATTAAACATT
>QCQY01000047.1 GCA_003209475.1 Prochlorococcus sp. AG-459-B06 | reverse complement strand
TTAAAAGGAATTTTAAAAATTTTTTGAATAATAATAAACCTTTTTCAATTCTTTTTGTACCTAAAATTGAGAGCAAAACGATTATTATTATGAATATTTCAGGTGAATTCAAACCTAATAGTTTCATAAATTTTTATATTCTATTTGTATTTTAGTACATGCTAAAAATTTAATCTAATTATTCTCAAAAGTTGGTAGATAAAGCTCCCTATTTGATGCAATTAAACCCTCTTCCTTAAAAAAAATCTCTAAGTCATTTAAATCATTTATATCTACAAATTCACCACAATTATCTAATATATTATTATGGGTAAAATTCCACAAATTTTCCAAATATTCATCATCGTCTGGAAATGCTACAAATTTTAAATATGTATTGTTCAAAGCATATTCACTAGCAAAATCAGAATCTAATCCTTCCCTCTTAGCATCACAAAAAACTTTAGCAAATCTTTTGCCTACGGAAGTTTGTGCACTCGATAGATCTAAATTACCTTGGATAGCTTTTACATTTATTGGTGCAAAAAAAATAATTATTGGAAGAAAAATAGATACTAATATAAACAAGAAAAATTCCTTTTTAAATCTTAATTTTATATAAACTAGCAAAAAAAATAATCAATTAGGCCTATTTAAGTAAAAGCACTTATTGTAAAATTAAAGAAATAAATAGAAATCATAAAACTACTTCATATGAGATTTTATAATAAAGATAGTTTAAATAAATGCAAAATTATATGTCTTCAAATATAAAACTTAAAGGAAGAGGTGTTAACAGGATAATTACGAGTAAGGTGATGTTATCGCCATTAGCAGGAGTTACAGATAACATTTTTAGGCGACTTGTACGTAAATGGGCTCCAAACTCTTTACTTTTTACAGAAATGATAAATGCCACAAGTCTTAATAAAGGATTTGGAACACAAAAAATCAATCAAATAGATTTAGAAGAAGGTCCAGTTGGAGTACAAATATTTGATAATAGACCACATTCTGTCTCTGAAGCCGCGAAACAGGCTGAGGACTCTGGAGCTTTCTTAATTGATATAAATATGGGATGTCCAGTAAAAAAAATTGCAAAGAAAGGTGGAGGTAGTGCTTTAATTAAAGACCGAAAACTTGCTATAGAATTAGTCAAAACTGTCGTAAAAGCTGTCAAAATACCAGTTACAGTAAAAACACGACTCGGATGGGATAGTAAACAAGAAAATATAGAGGATTTCTTATTTAAGCTTCAGGATGCGGGAGCAACAATGATCACACTTCATGGAAGAACTAGAAAGCAGGGTTTTTCAGGCAAGTCAGATTGGGAAATGATCGGGCGACTTAAAAGGTTATTAGAAATTCCAGTAATTGCTAACGGAGATATCAAAAATCCAGATGACGCTCTTAATTGTTTAAAAAAAACAAATGCTGATGGTGTAATGATTGGACGAGGGATTTTAGGATCACCATGGAAAATAGGAGAAATAGATTATGCCATTAGAGAAAATAAAAATTTTAAAAAACCAAACACTGAAGAAAAACTATGTTTAATTATTGAGCATCTTGATGAATTGATAAAAGAAAAAGGAGATCATGGCTTGCTTATTGCCAGGAAACATATCTCATGGACATGTAAAGACTTTAAAGGAGCATCAAATTTGAGAAATAACTTGGTTAGAGCTGATGATAAAAATGAAGTTAAAAATTTAATAAATAAAATGATTAAAACTTTGAATAATGAAAAAAATAGATTAGCGTGAAACAAATCTATTCTTTAAATGAAAATAATTAGTAACGAGACAAGTAAAAGAGTTTGTGATCATATGAACAATGATCACATAGATTCAGTTCACAAATATCTTATTCATTATGGGAAGATATCACGCTTTGAGAAAGCTTATATGGAAGAAATTAATAATAGTTATATAAAAATCAATTACGATGGCCACTCAGCAATTATTAACTTTAAAAATGAAATATCTGAAGAAGAAATTCATTCAACCTTAGTTTCAATGATTAAAGAGATTAAATAAAAAATAATTTATATAAAAAATCTAACTTTTATCTTCATAGTAAACAGTTATCTTTTTACATTCTTCAAATGAAAGCATGCTTATTCTTGATGTGGCTTTTATTTTCAGAATTGCACAAACAGCTAATAAATCGGAGCTATCAACATTAAGTGCTTCAGAAAGCTCTAGGACCCTGAGACCTTTCATTAGTATAAAAAAATTCTTTTTCTACATTATCAAGAACCTTGAAATCAATGCGCTGCATTTTTCCCTAAACCTGCAACGAAGGGAAAAGTTTGTTCATCACCAAATATATCTTCTACCGAAGAATTAGAAATTTTAGTTTTTTTATTATCAGGCTTAATTTCTTCAATTTCAATAGAAATATTATCTTTAATGTTATTTTCGATTTCTTTTGCTAATAAATTATTCGTATTAGAAAATATTGAAAAAACTAATACACATAAAAACAAAATAATTCTTTTCATAAAAAAAATTTATCTAAAACTATTGTCTTATACCAATAAAGTTATTTAAAAAAACTAGATAATTTTAAAACAAATCTAAATAAATCAAAATAAAAAAATATTCATCTTCCCAACTTATTTCTATTTTTAAATCTAATTAAAAAATAAAGCCCTAGTAACAAAAGAATTGCCAAGGAGTACTGATTAAGAAAAAAATAAACTATATAGACGAGAAATGGGAATAAGCACGCCCTCTTGAAATTTAATTTCTGTTCCTTTGACATATTTTTCCAATTTAAATATTCTTCCCATTGAAAAATCTTCTTCATTTTTCTACTTCTATTTTTACGATTAAACATAAATTTATAAATATAGTTTTGATGATTCTTATATTAATAAAAAAAATTAATCTACAATATCAAAATAAGTTTTTTTTCAATGAATAAAAATATTTTTTAATTAAAAGATGAACTCAAAACCAGTTTGGAAAATAGAAAAAATTGTTCTACCTCAACATGCAGATCATGCTGGCGTTATGTGGCACGGTACATATTTTAATTGGCTTGAAGAAAGCCGAATAAATGTACTT
>QCQY01000046.1 GCA_003209475.1 Prochlorococcus sp. AG-459-B06 | reverse complement strand
AATGAAGTCGAATGTACAAATACTATTGCAAATGTAACCTATGATAAACTTTCTCAGGAAGTTATCGAAGGGAAAAGAATACTATTAGATGATGGCAAAATAGAAATGATTGTAGAAAAAGTAAATATAAAAGCTAATCTTTTAGAGTGCCTGGTAACTGTAGGGGGAGTTCTTTCAAATAATAAAGGTGTTAATTTCCCAGATGTTCAGTTATCCGTAAAAGCATTAACAGAAAAAGATAAAGAGGATTTAAAATTCGGTTTATCTGAAGGAGTTGATTGGATAGCCCTAAGTTTCGTAAGAAATCCATCCGATATAAACGAGATTAAAGACTTAATAAACAAAAATGGGCATTCAACTCCAGTAGTGGCAAAAATTGAGAAATTTGAAGCAATTGATCAAATTGATACTGTATTACCCTTATGTGATGGGGTTATGGTTGCTAGAGGTGATTTGGGAGTAGAAATGCCTGCTGAAGAGGTTCCTCTTTTACAAAAGGAATTAATAAGGAAAGCCAATACATATGGTATCCCTATAATTACAGCGACTCAAATGCTTGATTCTATGGCTTCGAATCCAAGACCAACTAGGGCCGAAGTTAGTGATGTTGCAAATGCAATTCTAGATGGAACAGATGCAGTAATGCTTTCAAATGAAACTGCAGTTGGCGATTATCCTGTAGAGGCAGTAGAAACGATGGCAACCATAGCGAGAAGAATTGAAAGAGATTATCCACTTAAAGCTATTGAGAGCCACTTACCTAGTACTATCCCAAATGCTATTAGTGCAGCAGTTAGTAATATAGCTAGACAACTTGATGCAGGAGCCATAATCCCTTTAACAAAATCAGGCTCTACTGCTCGAAATGTAAGTAAGTTCAGACCACCAACACCTATCTTGGCAACTACTACAGAGAGAAGTGTAGCGAGAAGATTGCAACTTGTTTGGGGAGTTACTCCCATAGTAGTTAAAAATGATGATAGAACAGCAAAGACATTTAGTTTAGCTATGCAAATTGCTCAGGAGATGGGGGTCTTAAATCAAGGAGATTTAGTAGTTCAAACTGCAGGCACATTAACTGGCATTAGCGGCTCTACAGATTTAATAAAAGTCGGTTTAGTAAGAAAAATTGTATCGAGAGGAATTTCAATAGGAGAAATCGGTGTCACAGGTAAAGCAAGAATAATAAAAAATAATCCTGACATGTCCTTAATTTGTCCAGGAGAAATATTATTTGTTCCGGAGGAATTAATGAAAAATATTCCACTTAGTAAAAATATTGCGGGTATTGTTACCAACCAAAATGTAAATGATGTTTATGCTTTGTTTAACAAAAATAATAAAAAAATTTCTACAATTTGTAATTTAGAAAATATGGATAATCATCAAATTAATAATGGCGACCTTATTACACTTCAGCTAAATGAGGGTGTTATATATATGGGTCAAATTGAGGATGATGATGCAATAGATAAATATAAATATGTCTAGGAATATCTCAATAAAAGAAGCCTTAGGCATGGCCACAAAAACCTTAGTTTCGAACAAATTGAGAAGTTCGTTAACAATGCTGGGGATCATTATAGGAAATGCATCAGTTATTACACTTGTTGGACTAGGAAGAGGCGCTCAGACATTAGCAAAAAACCAATTAAGTAATTTAGGTGCAAATGTTTTATTTATTGTTCCTGGAAATAATGACACAAGAAGAAGAGGTATTTCTTTTCCTAAAAACCTTGTTTTAGAAGATGCAGTAGCAATAAGTAATCAAGTCCCAACAGTTAAAAAAGTTGCTCCTCAAATTTCTGCAAACGAAATAGTTCAGTCAAATTCTAAAAGCCTAAATATATCAATTGCAGGAGTAACTCCTGAATTTCTTAATGTCAGAAGCTTTGAAGTTGATAAGGGAAGATTTTTATCAGAAAGCGATGTTAACAGTGCAAGAAGTTATGTAGTAATTGGTCCTGATCTTAAAGATGAATTTTTCAAAGATAAATCATCATCACTTGGAAGAAAAATTAGAATTAAAGATCATACTTATGAAATTATCGGAATATTAAAACCAAAAGGTGCTGTATTTGGGAGTAATCAAGATAAAAATGCTTATATTCCGTTAACCACGATGGTAAATAGGATTACAGGGAAGGACCCTACATATGGTGTAAGTTTAAGCTTCATTAGTGTTGAAGCGATAAATAAAAATGCAACCAGTGCCGCTAAATTTCAAATTACTAATTTATTAAGGCAAAGACATAAAATAATTAGAGATGATGACTTTGCAGTTAGATCACAAGAAGATGCATTGAATATAGTTACCAACATAACAAGTGGGCTAACATTTTTATTAGCAGGTATTGGAGCAGTATCATTAGTGGTTGGAGGTATAGGAATCATGAATATTATGCTCGTTTCTGTTAGCGAAAGAACTGAAGAGATTGGTCTCAGAAAAGCGATAGGAGCAAAACAGTCAGATATATTAATTCAATTTTTAATTGAGGCATTGATTTTATCTTCTATTGGAGGATTAATAGGAACAACAACCGGATTATCAGGTGTTTTCCTTTTATCTCTGATAACACCACTTCCCGCATCTGTTGGAATTACAACAACTTTTTCGACCATGATCATTTCAGGATCAATAGGTTTAATCTTTGGCGTTTTACCCGCAAAAAGAGCTTCTAAATTAGATCCAATTGTTGCTTTGAGAAGTTTATAATTAGAATTTTTATCATGCTCAATTTATATAAATTAATTGAGATACTGGTATGTCTTCAATCACTAGTTATAACAACAATGCTACCTGTTTATATTCCACTACCATTTCTCGATAAATCTAGTAATACATTTGAAATGCCTATCACATGGCAAATTCCCACTGTAATTTTACTAACACTTATATTTCATAAAAGAGTTGTATTCAGAGCATTTTCTATATACATGGGTGTAGGTATATTTATATTTCCAGTCTTTCATCAAGGTGGTTCAATAGGTTATTTGCTAACTCCAAATTTTGGTTATCTATTAGGTATATATCCATTAATCAATATAGTTAATAATTTAAACACAAGAAACAAAATAAATGTTGTCAACTTTTTAAAAAATGGATTTATGGCGATAGGAGCTATGCATTTAACTGGAATATTCTACAACTTTATACAAGTTATAATTTACGATAGATTTAATTTATTTTTATATAATTTAGGGAAATACTCTATAGGAAAAATTGGATATCATTTTTTAATACTTTTACCACTGTTATTA
>QCQY01000045.1 GCA_003209475.1 Prochlorococcus sp. AG-459-B06 | reverse complement strand
GGAACAGTTGTTTCAACTGAACATCTTGGTATGGAAGGTAAAGAAACCTTAAATATTAAAGATCTCTGCCAATCTATGAATGTCCCAGTTGTAGCGGGAAATTGTGTTACTTACGAGGTTGCAAAACTTCTTATGGATGCTGGAGTTGCAGGACTAATGGTTGGGATAGGACCTGGAGCGGCATGTACATCAAGAGGAGTATTGGGAATTGGAATCCCTCAAGCAACTGCAATTGTTGATTGTAGTGCGGCAAGAAATGATTACTTTAGAGAAAGTGGTCGTTATATTCCTATTATTGGTGATGGAGGAATTGTAACGGGCGGAGATATTTGTAAATGTTTAGCATGCGGAGCAGATGCTGTAATGATTGGATCCCCAATAGCTAAATCCTCAAACGCTCCAGGTAAAGGATTTCACTGGGGTATGGCTACTCCAAGTCCAGTATTGCCCCGGGGCACAAGAATTGAAGTTGGTTCTACAGGATCCTTAGAAAGAATAATTAAAGGCCCTGCCTTACTTGATGATGGAACACATAACTTATTAGGAGCCATTAGAACCTCAATGAGTACTCTTGGGGCGAAAAATATTAAAGAAATGCAAGAAGTTGAAATAGTTATCGCACCATCGCTTCTTTCAGAGGGTAAGGTTTATCAAAAAGCTCAGCAGCTTGGGATGGGTAAGTAATTCATTTTGAGGAAAATAATAAAACCTTATTGAATTAATTATTAAATTGAAAAATTTTCTAATTAGGAGTTATTATTAAATGATGGGGGAAACCCCATACTCCTCACACACTAAATCGCCCGATTAATCGGGCTTTTTTTAGATATTTTGTTACTTATATTATTTTATCTGTAATGAAATCATCACTAAAAAGAATTGCCTGCTAAATTTTCAAATAGGAATACTTAAATTATGTCATCAGCTCCAGCCGTAACTGACTCTTCATTTGACAAGGATGTACTGCAAAGTGATCTACCAGTATTGGTTGATTTTTGGGCACCATGGTGCGGTCCATGTAGGATGGTCGCGCCAGTTGTAGAAGAAATCTCAAAAGACTTTGAAGGGAAAATTAAAGTTTTTAAATTAAACACAGATGAGAATCCAAATGTAGCCAGTCAATACGGAATTAGAAGTATCCCTACATTAATGATCTTTAAAGGAGGTCAAAAGGTTGATACAGTTGTTGGTGCTGTGCCAAAGGCAACTCTTTCGAGCACTTTAACTAAGCATTTATAAATTTAAAAGCTTTGCATAAAATTGGACTAGTAGACTATGGAATGGGTAATATTCATTCTGTAACAAAATCTCTAGAAAGTCTTGGAGAAGAAATTATATTAATTAAAAACTTTAATGATTCCAAGCTTTGTAAGGCGATAATACTTCCTGGGGTAGGAGCATTTGATCCAGCTATGAATAATCTCATAAATACTGATTTGATTACTGATTTGAAAAATTGGATTAAAAGTGGAAAGTCCTTTCTTGGGATATGTTTAGGTCTCCAACTCCTTTTTGAATCTAGTGATGAAGGAAAAGTTCAAGGGCTAGGGATTTTAAAAGGAAAAATACAAAAAATACCTAATATTGTTAACCAAAGAATCCCACACATGGGTTGGTGCCAACTTTTACCTACAAAACCAAATACATTATTAGAGCTTGAAGAATTAAATAATTGGGTCTATTTTGTACATTCCTATCATGCAATCCCAGATGACTTTAATATTATTGCAGCTCAGGTTGATTATGGCTCTGAAAAATTAACTGCAATAATTGAGAATGATAATTTATTGGCCTGTCAATTTCATCCGGAAAAATCTGGAAAAATCGGTGAAAAACTTTTGAAAAGATGGCTGAGTAATATTCAATAACAGATGCTTAGGGATGAAGACTAACTTAAGATTAATAGGTGGTAAAAAACTCCAAAGTCCAAATAATTCCTATACCAGACCTACAACTTTGAGAGTGAGAGAGGCCATATTTAATATATTGAACAATAGAGTTAAAAATAGTAACTGGTTAGATTTATTTAGTGGAACAGGAGCCATATCTTGTGAAGCCTATAATCACGGGGCAAGCAAAATACTTGCAATTGAAAAAAACAAAATCAACTCAAAAATTTGCTTAGAAAATTTGCTCTCGTTGGAGAACATAGAGAATAGGAGAAATGATATCGAAGTTATTTGTAAAGACGTTTTGAAATGGACAAAACCAAATTATGAGAGAAATCTATCATCTAGAAATATGGATTTAAACAAATTAAAATTTGATTTTGTTTATCTAGATCCTCCCTACCATGTGGAATTCCATGAATTAGTTTTAAATCAAATATTCAATTGTAATTTTTTAAAAAAAGATTCAACAGTTATTTGTGAACATTCTCCAAGCCTATTTATTAAAAAAAGTACTTTGTGGGAGACTATAGATGTAAGAAATTATGGGCAGTCAAGATTAACATTTTTAATCAATGTCCAGCATCCCTGAACCTCTTCTGTATTGATTCCATGCACTAACGAATAATCCAAGAAGAGTTATTGGGACTAAACCTAAAACAATTCCACATAGAAGAGGCTCGATCATTTTTTTGACTTTTTTGAATTTCTTATTCACAATTGTTACATAGAGATTATTTTTTGTGGCAACATCTTCATCAACTGCAGCAGAAAGAGACTTTAAAAGAGTATTCTTAAAAATTTTTTTTATTGTATTTGGAGTTTTATTGATTTGTTTTTCAATATTTTTCGTAAAACATCAAGAAAATAACAACTATATCATTGAAACTCTTGCGCTTAATGGCTCTGCTAAAGAAGGAGATGCTCTTTTTAAGATAAATTGTGTTGGATGTCATGGAATTACAGCAAGAGGATTAGTGGGACCAGACTTACACTCAATAACTCAACGTTTGAATGATAAAGAGATAATAAAACAAGTTACTGGAGGCCTAACTCCTCCTATGCCAAGTTTTGAAATTGATCCTGTAAATATGTCCAATTTATTAAAATATCTTCATAGCCTTGAATGATTTTGGAAAAAATTTTTTCTAATTTAAAGGTAATATTAGTTGAACCAAATGGCCCTTTAAATGTAGGGAGCGTTGCTAGATTATGCTCTAACTTTGGAGTTGATGAATTAAGAATTGTTTCTCCAAAATGCGATATATTCTCTTTAGATGCAAAAAAAATGGCCCTTAAAGGTCAAAAATTTCTTGATAATTGTAAGATTTTTTATAATCTTGAAAATGCTATTTTTGATTGTGATTTGGTTCTTGCATCCTGTGGCAGAATTGATGTAAGTAAAGATTCATTTTTTGAATCTTCAGAAAATGTATTTAATTGGACTACATCTTTTAAAAATACAAATAA
>QCQY01000044.1 GCA_003209475.1 Prochlorococcus sp. AG-459-B06 | reverse complement strand
ATATAATGCAGCAGTAATTATACAAAACACTAATATCAAAATCCACTCTATGGGCATTTGCGACCAATAGAGCATCACTCCTGTCATAACAAGTAAAACTAAAGAGGTACCTAAGTCCGGTTGAAAGAAAATTAATAACCAAGGAATAACTACTACTAATAAGGGCAATACTAAATCTCTTATTGTTAAAATTATTTTTTTGTCGAGTACTAAAGCAAGAGTTAATACAGTGCTAAGCTTAGCTACTTCTGAAGGCTGAAAAGAAAAGATGCCAAAGTTTAGCCATCTTTGAGCTCCAGAAACTGAAATCCCAAAAAAATAAATTAGTAATAAGGATATTAAAGTACATAAATAAAATGGAACCAAATACCTTCTAATTCTCTCTAAAGGTATATAAGAAATAAAAAATGCTAAAAAATAACCTAAAAAACCAGTTAGGATATGATCAAAATAGTTCGATACTAAAAAATCACCCTGAATACTTTTTATTAAAAAACCCGAAATAATAACTAAAAGCAGCGGAATTAAAAGTAGTGGAGAAAATAAAAAACCTCTATTAAATTTGTCTTTCTTTTGTAAAAATCCTCTGTTATTTAATAAAGAAATTCTCCTAAACATCAATTAAAAATTAACAAATTGATTCTTAATTAATTGCGCTAAATTACCAAATACAACAGAACTTTCTTTATTGGGTTGGCTGATTGAGATTGGTACACCTTTATTACTATCATCAACGAGAGGGATTTCAATAGGTATTTGGGCTAATAATGGCAAATCATTTTCTTTAGCCAATGTTTGTCCACCACCTTTACCAAAAATTTCATATTTTTTACTTGGCATATCTGGCGGAATAAATACTGACATATTTTCTACAATTCCCAGCAAAGGTACTCCGAGTTGTTTAAACATTGCTAATCCCCTCCTTGCATCTTGTAAAGATACTTTTTGAGGAGTAGTGACAACTATAGCTCCAGAAATAGGCACAGATTGAGAAAGGGATATTTGAGCATCTCCTGTTCCAGGAGGCAAGTCAATAACCAAAAAATCAAGATTATTCCATTCAACTTGGTACAAAAATTGTCGGATAATACTATTAAGCATTGGTCCTCTCCATATAACTGGCTGACCTTCTTCTATCAGGAAGCCCATTGATACCAATGAAATTCCATATTTATTTATTGGTATTAACCTTTGATCACTGCCACTACCTTCTGTAACCTTTGGATTCTGTTCGGCAACTCCCATCATTGAGGGAGTGTTAGGTCCATATATATCCGCATCCAGCAAACCAGTTTTAGAGCCTAATTTAGCTAGAGAACAAGCGAGATTAACTGCAATGGTACTCTTTCCAACTCCCCCTTTACCACTGCTAATAGCTATGATATGTCGAATACCATCAATCTTCTGCAACTCAGGTGCATTACTTTGATTTTGAGATTCTGTTTTGGAAGGATTATTATCTATCTCTATTTGAACATCATCAATATCTTCGAAATCCAGTAGTACTTTTCTAACCTCTAGTACAATTCTATCTCTCTGAGAATTTGCAAAAGATGGCAATGATAATGTTACGATTACTCTCGGTATAGTTACTCTTACGTTTTTAATCCAAGCTAATTCAATTACATTTTTCTGTGATCCAGCATCTAGAACTTTTTGTAAAGCAAAATTCGCATCTTCTATTGTGGTCATTAAATTTTTAAATATTTTAAGAAGGTAGTCGACTGTTTAAAAGATTAAGAACTATGTCGAACTATCAAATAATAAGCAATAAGGACCCCCTAAGAGAAATTATAAAGGGAAACTTATAATTAACCAAAAAAATTTTTCTTCAAGATTTACTAAATACATGTTGAAAGAACCACCTAAAAACTCTAGAGAAAAAACTAAAAATCTCTTATTAACTCTACAAGACAAAATTTGTTCAGGACTTGAAAATATTGATGGCAAAGGGAAATTTACAGAAGAATCCTGGCTAAGAGAGGAAGGTGGCGGTGGAAGATCAAGAGTATTGAAAAATGGTTCTATTTTTGAGCAAGCAGGGGTAAATTTCTCGGAAGTACAGGGAAAAGAATTACCTCAATCTATAATCTCTCAAAGGCCCGAAGCAAAAGGTCATGAATGGTTTGCTACAGGGACTTCTATGGTGTTGCATCCTAAGAATCCCTTTATTCCTACAGTTCATCTGAATTATCGATATTTCGAAGCTGGGCCTGTTTGGTGGTTTGGGGGAGGTGCAGACTTAACCCCTTTTTATCCTTATCTTTCTGATGTAAGGAATTTTCATAACGAGCATAAAAAAGCTTGTGAGAAAGTTGATAAAGATTTGCATAAAGTTTTCAAACCATGGTGTGATGAATATTTCTTCTTGAAGCACAGAAATGAATCTAGAGGCATAGGAGGTATTTTTTATGATTATCAAGATGGTTCAGGCAATATTTATAGAGGAAATAATCAAAATGGAGAGGCATTAAAAGCTTCACAAAATATTGGCAGATCAAATTTGAATTGGGATAATTTATTTTCTTTAGCGGAAAACTGTGGGCAGGCATTCCTCCCTTCATATTTGCCCATTATTAAAAAAAGGGCTTCTCAAACATATTCATCGAAGGAAAGAGAATTCCAGCTATATCGAAGAGGTAGATATGTCGAATTCAATTTAGTTTGGGATAGAGGGACGATTTTTGGACTACAAACTAATGGCAGAACTGAATCTATATTAATGTCCTTACCGCCTTTAGCTAGATGGGAATATGGATATAAAGCTAAAAATGGTTCTCGAGAGGAATTTCTCACATCAATTTTTACAAAACCCCAAGATTGGTTAAATGATAAAGAGTTAGAGAAATTCTGTATAGAGAATAATATTTTTGATTAAAAATTATCTAATAAAATTTTAAGTTATCTTAAATAGGTGTTTTAAATAAAGAGCCGTCACTTTTCAATTGAAGTTTTTCTCCAAGTTCATTTTCTAAAGAGATTAATTCATCCCTATGCGCTCTAAGTCTCATGAAAGTTGAATCATTTTCATTTTTATTGATCAATCTTAATTCAAATTTCTCCTCTCTTGCTGATTTTTTAAAATAAACAATTCCAGACAAAGGGCCACCAATAAATCCCAAAAGAATAGGCCACCATCCTAATTCAGGATATATTTGAATAATTACTAATCCCAAAGCACAAGAACCAAAACCGCCAAGAAAACCTAAAAAAATTGCTAAAAATTTACTAGAAACAACTTGACCCTTAAATATTAAAATTTTTTGTTCAAAATCTCCTCCTGTTTGCTTCCATCCTCTCAAATCAAGCCATTCACATAAACCATTTAAAACCTTAACTGGCTGCTGAGAAGATGAAATCTCAACGATGGTTGTTCTATCTTTACTGGAAGCCCTAAGGAAAAAAAATAATCC
>QCQY01000043.1 GCA_003209475.1 Prochlorococcus sp. AG-459-B06 | reverse complement strand
AGCACTTAATGATAGGTATAGAGCAGCCTCAGATCTTATAAGTCTTATAGCTCTAAAAAGTTTATCTAAATCATTTATTCCTATGTTTATATGGACACTTGAAGTTGCAATAGATATTCCATAATTATCTTGAATAAATTGATGATAGACATTTTCAATATCAGATCTTTGAAATTGAATATCGTGTTTAAAACAAAGAGTGGATGAAGGAATGATTGTTAAATTTTTAGTATTTAGCCACTTCCTTAACTTTTTTCTTGGAGTTATTAATTTCTCGTACAAAAACTTGTAGTCTTTTTCAGGTGTAGTTATGTATTCAACATTTCTATTATCTGGCTCTTTTACAAAATCAGAAAATTTTTTCTCAATATCAGCTGAAACACCAATATGAGAATTTAAAGAGCCTGTGAAAAGTTCTACCTCAAAACCCTTATAAAGATTATTTTGACTCATTTATTTATCCAAACAGGCTAATGCTTTTAGTATCCCCTTTGCTTTATTTATTGTCTCTTGATATTCATTTTCAGGAAAGGAATCAGCAACTATTCCAGCTCCTGCTTGCACTGAAACATCATATTTACCATCTCTTGAGGGTTTAACTATCATAGTTCTTATAGTAATAGCTGTATTTAATGCACCATTAATATCAATAGAGCCGTAAACACCAGCATAAGGTCCTCTAGCATCTTTTTCAAAGTGCTTAATTAATTGCATAGCTCTTATTTTTGGCGCACCAGTAACTGTCCCAGCGGGAAAAGATGCTTTTAGCAAATCCCATACATCAGCATTATTTTTTAAGATTCCCTCAACTTCACTAACTATATGCATAACATGTGAATATTTCTCAATAACCATTAAATCCTTGACCTTCACAGTACCAATTTCACAAACTCTTCCAAGATCATTTCTCCCAAGATCAATTAGCATTACATGCTCAGCTATCTCTTTTGGATCTTTTAATAAATCCCTTTCTAATTCCAAGTCTTGTTGATTATCAATACCTCTAGGTCTTGTTCCAGCTATTGGTCTTAAGCTTGCAACAATCTGACTATTTTTATTTTTTTCGGCTTTAACCATTACTTCAGGACTTGAACCTATCAGGTACCATGAGCCAAAATCAAAAAATGACATGTATGGAGATGGATTAACCATCCTCAAACTTCTATATAAATTAAAGGGATCATTATTGACTTGAGTTTGGAATCTCTGACTAATAACTATTTGAAAGATATCTCCCTTTTTTATGTATTCTTTTGCAGAGAGAACTGCATCCTCAAAATCTTTTTTCTTCCAATTACTTTCTAGATCTAAATTAAGATTCTCATTTTCATTCCAATCTAAAAACTCATTTTCTTTTAAAGGAACTCTCATTAAATTTCTAGTTTTCTGAATTTTAGAAATTGAGTTTAGATACAACTCTTCAATCGAGGACTCTTTTGAAGAAGTTGTATCTGCATAAACCACTGCAGTAATACATCTTTTTATTTGATCAAAAACAACTAATTGATCAAAAAACATCCAGGAACCATAAGGGATATTGTTTTCTGATATTGCATTTATTGGAACGCTTGGTTCTATTCGATTTATTAATTCATAACCCCAAGAGCCATATAACTGTCCAATTGATGGTAAGTCATCAAGCATAGTTGACTTATATTCCTTTGTCCAACTTTTTAAGATGTCAAAAGGATCACCTTTATGTGTTTCAGTTTTGCCATTATTCCAAGTTTTAACTATTTCTTCTCCATGACAAACCGCTTCCCAAAGAGGTCTAGTAGCGACAATACTCCACCTACCCAAACTTTCCCCACCTTCAACAGATTCAAGAAAAACACCACGGGAATCTTTTGAGGATAATTTCAACCAAGTCGACAATGGAGTCTCTAAATCTGCTGGCCATGTTTGAATGATAGGTATAAAATTTTTACCTTCTTTGTAAGCTTTTAAAAAACTATCTTTCTGTGAGCTTATCATATTAATAATTTCAACCCAAATTATAATTATTTTCTTCTTTTGTATCAACTTTAAGGAAGTTAATCAAAAGTATTCTTATTTGTAAATTTCAAACCAGCAGGATTAGGATTCTCACCAATTCTTCTTGGATTATGACCTACTTTCTCTCTGCCTTCATTTACTTTTTCAGAGAAAACACCATCTTTTGGATGTAAAAATTCAATATCGCCACCTGGGAAAATTCGGTAGATTTTAAAATCTTCAATTCTTGGTTTGAAGGCTCTTAATTGTGTCCCTAATGCAAGGCATTGTTCTTTTCTTGCAAAGTACATTAGATTATCACCCTCATGCATAATAGCCGCGCCACCGGTGGGCAATTCAAATGGTTGTTCCTTGGAACTTTTCCATACAATTGCATATTTTTCTTCGGTTTCTGCTGAGTTTAATAAACCCCCGGTACTTCCTATATGCTTTGGAAATTGACCAACTAAAGTTTCAGTCATCCTTGATTTTAAGTTATTTCTTATAAGAAATTAGCATTCATATTTTGCAAAATTATAATTTTATAAGAAATTTTCTACATTATTTAATATATGGAAAACTTGTTTATCATTTTATTTTGAATCTGAAATCGGAAAAAATACTGTTAAACCTGTATCACGTCTTTGTGTGACATGCCCTCCTAAGCTAGCCAACAACTTTTGAGTGGCATTTTGACTAAGTTGTAAACTACCTGTTTGAGGGTTCCAATTTAAAACAGGACCAATATCAGAACCGTTATCTTTTTTTTGAATTTCTTTTTGATTACTTTCTAATTTTTGCACTTTTAATTGAAGTTTAAGTTTTTGACCAGCTGGTCTTAATTCTAAAATTAATGTACTACCCTCTTTTAATCCTCTAGTATTTTTATTAATTAATCCACTTAACATTAATTCCAATTTTTCAGAATCACTTAAAATTTGCGGAAGTTGATTGGGGATATCAATCTTTAAAGAAATCCCACGTCGATTTAATTGTTTATTCCATAGAGGAGCAAGCTTTTTAAAAATTTCGGCTAAGTTAATCTTTGCCAAGTTATTTAATGACGGAACTTCATTACTCACTAATTCTGCTGCATTAAAGATTAAACCAAACCTATCAATTTGTTCATTACATTCATTATCTATCTGAATTAAACGATTTTTCATTGATTCGTCCATCTTATATTTTTTTAAAGTAGAACTTATAAGGGTTTTTATTGTTGCCAAAGGCGTTCTTACTTCATGAGATATTGCACTTAATAATTTTGCTTCAGTTATTTGCACATTTTTTTCATCGTTTTTTACAGAATTCTGTATATTATGATTTGGTTCAATAATCGCTAATTTTGCCGATAATGCTGGCCAAAATAATTTTTCAAATTGATTATTAATATTAAGGTTACCTAAATTGTTGATTGCATTACGAAATTTTACTCCTTCCTCATAATTTTCTTGTTTTAATTTTGCATGCATT
>QCQY01000042.1 GCA_003209475.1 Prochlorococcus sp. AG-459-B06 | reverse complement strand
CTATCTATTTAAACCCATAAATCTTTATTTGCTCTTAAAAAAGTAAATTCTTCTAGATTTATTGCTCTTAGGAAAAGGTTTATTTTCATCTCTTCATCAAGTAAAAATGGAATTGTCAATTCATTAAGAGAAAGTTTTTTTTCAACTTCCGAAAGTTTATTTTTTATATCTTTATCTTTTGGCTTGAGATGCAATGCCCATAATATATTTGCCTTTGTATATTCATGTGCACAATATATGAGAGTATTTTTTGGTAAAGATTTGATTCTTTCTAGTGAAGAATACATTTGTTGATAAGTTCCCTCAAAAATTCTTCCACAGCCTCCAGAAAATAATGTATCACCAATAAAAAGAACAGGATTTTCCCCATTCAAAAAGAAGGCAATATGTGACCTTGTGTGTCCTAATACTTCAATTATTTTTACTTCTTCTCCTAAAATATTCAAAGTTTCTCCATCTTCAACCGATACATTTTGAAAAGGTATTCGCTTTTTTTCTTTGGAAGAAGCAATCACTTTTACATTTGGCCATCTTTTAATAAGAGACTTCGTCCCTCCAATATGGTCTGAATGATGATGAGTTTGCAAAATAGCTTCTAAGTGAAAATTGTTTTCATTTATATATCTAATAACTGGTTCGTGAACAGATGGATCTACTACTACAACTGATTTATCTTTTATCCACAACCAAATGACGTTATCACTTAAAACTCTAAGTCCGATTATATTTCGAGCTTTATTAAATTCCATTGTTAACTTAGAATGAAGAATCCTTGGAAGAAATTGATCTATGTTTACTATAGCTTTACCAAAAGGAGCTCTGTTAAAAGATTCAATTTCAACTTTTAAAAGAGCTGGGTTAGATTTCTCTGATGCGTTGGACGAAAATAATAGATCATTAACCTTTGAATCAAATTGCAAACGGGCAAAAGCTTTATTAGTAAGAAATGGAGATGTGCCTGTTTATGTAAGTTATGGTCAGGCTGATTTGGGTATTGTTGGGTATGACGTTTTACGGGAATCTGAATTAAAAGTAGCAAAGTTATTAGATTTAGGATTTGGTGGTTGTCATATGTCGTTGGCGGTTAAGAAAAATAGCTATTATTCAAAACCAACTGATCTTCCAGCGAATTGTAAAGTAGCAAGTAAATTTATAAAAACAGCAAGGTCTTATTTTGAAGAATTAAATATTCCTGTAGAAATAGTTCATTTGACAGGATCAGTAGAACTTGGTCCTATTACAGGTATGGCAGAGGCAATAGTTGATTTAGTGGCAACCGGAAAGACTCTTAAAGAGAATGGTTTAATTAAAATAGATGATCTTTATTACTCGACTGCAAGACTAATTGGGAATCCTTTATCTATGAGGTTAGATGATAATCACCTCAGAGATACTATTTTATCAATAGAATCAACTAATGCCTTATAGAAGATAAGCTAAATGTTTTTTAAAGATTTCAGAAGGATTAAAAAGTTAGGTAAATATTTAACTAAAGATAAAAAAACAATCTATCTAATCTTGATAGTTTTGTTACCTGTTTCTTTCTCTGGAGCTATTCAACCATTATTAGTTGGTCAAGCAATTACTATTTTAAAGAACGAAACTACAGATGTTTGGCTAAGTAAAACTTTCTTTGGGCAGTCAATAAATGCCATAATCCTTACTTTATTCATAACTGTATTATTCAGATTAGTCCTACAGGGATACCAAACTTACAATATCCAAGCAGTGGGACAACGTTTGACAGCAAGAATAAGAAGAGAACTTTTTGATCATTCAATATCTTTATCTCTTAGGTATCACGATAAAATGCCTGTAGGAAAATTATTAACGAGATTAACAAATGATGTTGATGCTTTAGCCGAGGTTTTTGGTAGTGGGGCAGTTGGAGTTATCGCTGACTTTGTAAGTCTGATAGTAATTTCTTTGACAATGCTGTCAATTGATCGAGGGCTTGCCATTTTATTACTTTTGACTCAAATCCCAGTTTCATATTTTATTATTTGGCTTCAAAAACGTTATAGAAGAGCCAATTATCAAGTAAGGGAAGAATTGTCTCAACTCAACTCCGATTTTCAAGAGAATCTTCAAGGTTTAGAAGTAGTTCAGATGTTCAGAAGAGAAGCTTTTAATAGCAAGAAATTTTCCAAAACTGGAAATGCTTATAAAAAAGCAGTCAATGGAACAATATTTTATGACAGTAGTATTTCGGCATTTATAGAATGGATTTCTCTTGCCGCAGTTTCCTTGGTTTTAGCAGTTGGAGGATATCTTGTTACTTCTGGAAATATTGGTTTAGGAACATTAACAACTTTTATTTTATATTCCCAAAGACTTTTTGAACCTTTAAGGCAGCTTGCAGAAAGATTTACTCAAATACAAGGAGGTTTAACAGCTGTAGAGAGAATAAACGAATTATTGGATGAAGAAATACAGATTAAGGACTCTACTTCGGCAAAACATTTTTTAGAAAATGCAAAAAATGTAAATAAAAAATTTAAGGGCAAAATAGAATTCAAGAATGTTAATTTTTTCTATAACGAAGGAGAACATATCATAAAAAATTTATCTTTCAAGATCAATCCAGGAGAACACGTGGCTTTTGTAGGGTCAACTGGTTCAGGTAAGACAACCATAATAAGACTATTGTGTAGATTGTATGAGCCTCAATCAGGTCAAATTTTAATCGACGATATAGATATCCAAGATATTCCTATTTCAACTCTTAGAAATATGTTGGGAGTAGTTTTGCAAGATACCTTTATCTTTAGTGGAAATGTCGCCGATAATTTAAAACTAAATTCGAATGTAGACAATCTTGAATTAGAAAATCTTTGTAACGAATTAGGGTTAGATAATTTGTTAAAAAAATTACCAGAAGGTTTGAACACCTTACTAAGAGAAAGAGGGGGGAATCTCTCTTCTGGAGAGAGACAACTTCTTTCAGTAGCTAGAGTAGCGATTAGAAATCCTGTTGTTTTAATAATGGATGAAGCAACAGCGTTTATGGATCCCTCTACAGAGGCTACTTTGCAGAAAGATCTTGAGAGAATTCTGTCAAAAAGAACAGCATTAGTAGTAGCTCACAGATTAGCAACTATTGAAAGTTCTGATAAGATTTTAGTCTTAAAAGGGGGATCATTAGTTGAAGAGGGAACACATAGTGAATTGAGACTGAAAAAGGGTTTATATTTTCAGCTCTCTGAGCTTCAACAAAAAGGATTCGTGAATTTTTAATGATTTTTAGAAACCAAGGATCGTTAATAAAAAAATCAAACAGTATATTAAGGGAGGAGCTCATAGATCTCTATGGTTTAAATTCTTATGAGTTCACTCAGACAAATAAAGAAGAAACATTTGTATGTAGTAAAAATAAAGATTTAGATCTAATAGAACTAGATCAACTTTTGCAAACTGTTGGTTGGAGCAGAAGACCTATAAGGAGGGTGAAAAGAGCTTTAGATTTCAGTATTTTGGTGGTTGGGTTATGGCGTCATGATGATAAATTCCCCAGACTAGTAGGATTTGCAAGATGCACTGGCGATGGAATTCTAGAAGCAACAGTTTGGGATGTGGCTATAAACCCTGTCTATCAAGGACTTGGATTGGGGAAAGAGTTAATGAAATATGTCCTAAAAG
>QCQY01000041.1 GCA_003209475.1 Prochlorococcus sp. AG-459-B06 | reverse complement strand
TCTTCAATAATCAATATTCATCATTCTTTCTTACCTGCATTTAAGGGTGGGCAACCATATCATCGAGCATGGAAGAGAGGTGTTAAATTGATCGGTGCTACTGCTCACTATGTTACTGAAGATCTTGATGAAGGCCCGATAATAGAGCAATGCACAGTTAATGTAAGTCATAGGGATGAAGTGGATGACTTGATTAGAAAAGGAAGAGATATTGAAAGAATAGCTTTAGCAAGAGCAGTTAGATTACATTTGAATCATCAAGTATTTGTTTATAACAGCAAAACTGCTGTTTTTGATTGAAGATAGTTTCTTAGTCTTCTAATTCTATTTGTATTTGTCTTTCATAAATTGATTCTTCATTAAAAGCTCTTGCGATCAAGAAACTGGCAATGCAGCTGATTAGCACAGGTTTCATTATTAATAAATTTTTTGTTAAAGCAAAAGCTAAAAACATTGCTGTTATTGGTGTTCGCGAACATCCTGCTACGAAAGCTCCCATTCCTGCAAAAATGTATGTGCTTGGTGCATGTCCTGTTGCAATTTCCACCCAGCTCCCCATTATTAGTCCAATTGATCCTCCTAAAGTAAGCATTGGATAGAACAATCCTCCAGGAGCTCCAGATGCTGCAGCTAAACCTGTAGTGATAAATAATACTAAAACTGCTAATAAAGCAATTCCAATACTTGTATTTTGTTCAGCTATTATTTTCTGTAATTCATCTAAATTACGAAATGTACTTGGTAAACAAGAATAGATACTTCCTAAAATAAGTCCACAGATACTCATTTTTAAAACAAATTTATTTTTATACCACTTTTTCCCAAGATTTTGCATAAACAAAACAAATCTGCTGTACAATTCTGCAAATATTCCAATAATAATTCCCAGTAAAACTAGGTAAATAAAATCTATAGGTAAGAAAAAAACTGATGGGTCATATTCTTTTTGGATTAAAAATCCGAGGTTAAAGTCAAAGCCTCCTGCTTTAGGATCTAAACCCAAGGCTTGAATAATATCAGCAGATGAATCTGCAATGAAAGTTGTGATTATTACTAATAGCAAAATTACAGGTCTAGCAGAGTTTAATAACTCTTCTATTGCATAGACAAATCCTCCTAATGGGGCGCTAAATACTGCAGCTATTCCAGCACCACCACCTGCTGCTACTATTACTCTTCTGAAAGCTGTAGGAGCTTTGAGCCACTTGGCCATTTGCCAAGCTACTGATCCTCCCATTTGAACTGATGGACCTTCCGGACCCAAAGGGAATCCACTACCAATAGCAATAATTCCTGATATGAGCTTTACTAATCCTACTTTTATATTCATTGGAACTTTTTTATGCCTTAAGAACCCCATGATTTGACTCACACCAGAACCTTTTGCAGCAGGTGCTATATTTTTTATCAAATATCCTGCAATGGCTCCTCCAAGTGCTCCAAAAATAGGTAAGACCGCAATAGATGGGAATTGGTCTAATAATGCTAATCTCCAATTATTAATAAAGTAAATTCCAGTTTTAAAAAATATGCTTGTAATTGAGGCTCCTAAACCTGTTAATAAGAGAGAAAATACAACGACTAGAGATCTTTGTTTTAATAATTTTTTGATGGTACGAGAAGAATTATTACTTGTTTTTTGAATATTATCTTTTATGAGGTTTGGCATAGTACATGATTACTTTGACAAGCTGAAATCGTTTATTTCATCAAATTGAAGATAACGATAAAGTTCCTCTGAATATGGATTAATTTTATTTTTAGTAATATCCTGATATTCTTCTATTTCAGGTATTTTTCCAAGCAGTGCGCAAACTGCTGCTAATTCTGCACTCCCTAAAAATACTTGCGCATTCTTGCCAAGTCTATTGTCAAAATTTCTGGTACTAGTAGAAAATACTATAGAACCTTCATCTACTCTAGCTTGATTTCCCATACACAAAGAACAGCCTGGCAACTCTAATCTTGCACCACAATTTTCGAATATTTTATAATAGCCTTCAGCTTTTAGAGTTTCTTCGTCCATTTTTGTTGGTGGACAAATCCATAATTTAGCTTTTAAATTTTGTACACCTTCAAGAACTTTCGCAGCTGCCCTGTAATGACCAATATTTGTCATGCAAGAACCTATAAAAACCTCGTCAATATTTGTATTTGCAACATCTGTGATTTCTTTTACATTATCTGGATCATTAGGGCAAGCAACTATAGGTTGTGTTACTTTTGCTAAATCAATTTTAATGATTTCTTCATACTGAGCGTTTGAATCTGGTTGAATTAATGATGGTTTTTTTAACCAATTTTTCATATCATTTATTCTTCTTGAAATCGATTTTGAATCTTCATAATTGCTCTCGATCATTTTTTCTAGTAGGCAAATATTGCTTCTTAAGTATTCTTGAACAGTTTCTTGGGATAAGAGTATTGTGCTACCAGCGCAAGAGCGTTCTGCAGTAGCATCAGTAAGTTCAAAAGCTTGTTCAAGTTTTAGGTTTGGTAATCCCTCAATTTCCATAATTTTCCCGTTGAATATATTTTTCTTATTTTCTTTCTTAACAGTTAAGAGTCCTTTTTTAATTGCGAAAAGAGGGATTGCATTTACTAAATCTCTAAGAGTAATTCCTGGTAATAATTCTCCCTTAAATTTAACCAGTACAGATTCCGGCATATTTAATGGCATTGATCCTATTGCAGCGGCAAAGGCAACAATGCCTGAGCCTCCAGGAAATGAAATGCCAAGAGGAAATCTTGTATGACTATCTCCACCAGTGCCAACAGTATCAGGGAGAAGCATTCTGTTAAGCCAGCTATGAATTATGCCGTCTCCAGGCTTAAGAGCTACTCCACCTCTTTGAGATATAAAATCAGGCAATTCTTTATGGGTGACTAGATCTACTGGTTTAGGATAGGCAGCTGTATGACAGAAACTTTGCATTACTAAATCTGCAGTAAATCCTAAACAAGCTAGTTCTTTTAGCTCATCTCTAGTCATTGGCCCGGTAGTATCTTGACTGCCAACTGTGGTCATAATTGGCTCACAGGTCATTCCTGGTCTAACTCCATCTAAACCGCATGCTTTGCCTACTATTTTTTGAGCTTGAGTAAAGCCGGCACTACTTTCGGTTGGATTTTGTGGTCTGGTAAATATTTCACTTGGTTGATAATCTAATTTGTTTCTAATTTTGTCCGTAAGAGATCTTCCAATCATAAGATTAATTCTTCCACCAGCTTGAATTTCATCTGTAAGAGTTGATGGATATAAGTCGAATTTGCTTATTAATTTTTCAGTATTTGAATTTTTTTCAATTTTTTTAATAATGCCTTTATAGGGATATATTTTAATAACATCTCCTGTTTTCATATGAGATACGTCAGCTTCTATAGGTAAAGCCCCTGAATCTTGTGCAGTATTAAAGAAAATTGGGGCTATTTTGCTACCAATTATAATTCCACCTGTTTTTTTGTTAGGAACAAAAGCGATATCTTCTCCTATATGCCAAATGAGTGAATTAATAGCAGATTTTCTAGAACTCCCTGTTCCAACAACATCTCCAACATAAGCTATCGGTAAATTTTGTTTTTTTAAATTATCAAGAATCTCTAGTCCATCAGGTTTTTTAAATTCCAACATAGCTAACGCATGCATAGGAATATCCGGACGTGTTGTTGCATGG
>QCQY01000040.1 GCA_003209475.1 Prochlorococcus sp. AG-459-B06 | reverse complement strand
ATCTAAAAAAAAGACACAATTTAAAAAGAAAAAAAAATATTCTGAGAAAACTGCGTTTGCTAATCTCGAAGAAGCATCTAATACTGTAACTACTACCCCAAAGAGATCATCAAGTGGGATACCTAAATATGTTGCTGATAGAATGGCAAGAAGAATATTTTATACAGCGGGAATTCCCACAATGCTAGGGATGTCTGTTTTTGTTGTTAGTTACATCATAGTAACAAGAAATATTGCTGAAATACCTCCTTCATCAACAATTGCAATTTCAGCATTGTTTTTTTTGTTAGGTCTAGCAGGATTGAGTTTTGGAATATTATCAGCTAGTTGGGATAAAGAGCCTGGATCCTTTTTTGGTATTGAAAATATTCCAATGAACATACAACGTGCAAAAGCCGCATTCAAACCTGCTACTCAAAATTTTGAGGATAAAAGTTAATCTAGGAAACTAAGGATTTTAAATTAACTTGGAATGATTTATCTTCTAATAATTTGCATGCCCCTTGAATATCTCCAATACAAAATTGTTCACCAAATTTAACGTAGGTAACACTATTTTTATTTCTCACTGCAGCTAAAACTGGAATCTTGATTCCACATTTACCTTTGTCTGGTTTAAATTTAGTTAAACAGTCTCTCAAAGTATTTTGTACTCTTACATCTGATGCTTGAGAACTTTCAAGATTAATAATAAGCAATTTAAGGTTATCTATTTCTCTGCAATCATCAATTATTAATTGAGTCTTATCACTTTTTTTATCTATTGTTCCCCACAACAATAATCTAGTATCAGTCAAAAGAAATTCGGATAATCTGACATAGGTTTTCGGAAAAACTATTGCTTCGCAACTTCCAGAAAGATCTTCAAGCTGAACTATAGCCATCCTATCTCCCTTTCTCGTTGTAATTTGCTTCAAATCAGGGATCATTCCAACTAAAGAGACTTTGGTTCTATCTTTTGTTTCTTCTAACTGCGAAATGCTTATAGGTGATATAAGTTTTGCTGGCTTAGTTAAGTGCTTTAGAGGATGATCAGATAGGTAAAAGCCTAATAGCTGCTTTTCTAACTTTAATTTCTCAATAAGTGAATAATCATCAACCTTAGCTAATTGTGAATCTGAAAAAGCAACATTAGAAAATTCTTCTTTAGAGTCAAATAGATTTCCTTGCCCAGATAATTTATCACGATTTCTTGAAGAGGCCCAATCAATAACATGTTCAAGATCTGACAATAACTGAGCTCTATTATTATCATTTGAAAACTCATCTAGTGCTCCACAATGGATTAGAGATTCAAGATTTCTTTTATTAAGAACATTAGAAGGCAACCGGTCGCACAAATCTGATAATGACTTAAAGGTTCCAAAACTATTTCGGTTTTCAATTATATTTCTTATTGCAGAATCTCCTAAATTCTTAATTGCAGATAACCCGAACAAAATCTGATTATTCTTAATAGTGAAATCAACACCAGAAAAATTAATGCTTGGTGAAATAACTTCTATTCCCATGGAATAACAATTAGAAATATATCTTTGCATCTTGTCGCTAGAGCCAGAATTTACGCTTAAAAGGGCTGCCATATATGCAACAGGAAAATGGGCCTTCAAAAATGCAGTTTGATAAGTTACGGCTCCATAAGCAGTTGAGTGGCTTTTGTTAAAACAATATTCTGCGAATAAAACCATTTGATCAAAAAGATCATTTGCTAATTTTTCATTTACACCTTTCTTCATGGAACCGTCTACAAATATATTCCTATGCTTTACCATTTCAGAAACTTTCTTTTTCCCCATTGCTCTACGAAGTAAATCAGCATCACCCAGAGAATAACCGGCTAGGTCTTGAGCAATTTTCATGATTTGTTCTTGGTAAACCATAATTCCATAGGTTTCAGTGAGAATTGACTTAATAAAGGGATGAGGGAAATCAACCTTTTCGTTCCCATTTTTTCTATTTATGAATTTAGGTATAAGGCCTGCATCAAGAGGACCAGGTCTATAAAGAGCCAATATGGAAGAAATATCCTCTAGAGAGTTAGGTTTGAAATCCTTAACGACCTGTTTCATACCGGAAGATTCAAGTTGAAAAATACCTTCAAGATCTCCTCTCCCGATAAGCTCAAAGGTTTTACCATCATTTTGTGGTAACTCATCAATGTTTATTATCCTTCCGGTAGATTGATTAATAAGAGAAACTGTCTTTTCAATCATCGTAAGATTTTTAAGACCCAAGAAATCCATTTTCAATAATCCAAGTGATTCAATATCGTCCATAGAATATTGAGTTATTACTTGTCCTTCATTATTTCTTTGAAGAGGAACAAGTTCGTCAAGAGGATCAGATGCGATAACAACTCCAGCAGCGTGAACTCCGTATGTTTTATTGGTTCCTTCAATTCTCAAAGCCAAATCAACCCATTTTTTCACCTTATTATCGTTAATATATTTGTCTCTAAACTCTTGACTAGGAGAATTCTTATCAATCATTTCATTTAATTTATAAGGTTTCCCTCTTACAACCGGTATTAACTTAGCCAATTTATCCGCCTCTCCATATGGTATATCAAGAACCCTTGCAACATCTTTTAATACCGCTTTAGAGGTCATCTTATTGAAAGTAATTATTTGCGCAACTTTATCCTCTCCATAACGATTAGTAACATAATCAATAACTTCATTTCTCCTATCGATACAAAAGTCGGTGTCAATATCTGGCATTGACTTTCTTGCTGGATTTAAAAATCTCTCAAACAACAATCCATGCTCAACAGGATCTATATTTGTAATTTGAAGAGCATAAGCTACTAGTGAGCCTGCTGCAGAACCTCTACCTGGTCCTACAGGGATAGAGTTATCTCTAGCAAATTTGATGTAGTCCCAAACAACCAAAAAATAATCTGGGAAGCCCATATCTTTTATAATTTTTAATTCAGAAGATAGTCTTTTTTTATAGTTTTCATCAACTTCTGTAAGATCATTTTTTTTAAGTCTTTTTAAAAGGCCTTTATTAGATAATTGTGTGAGGAAAGAAAATGAATCTGTATCTTCATTAAGAGGGAATTTTGGCATTCTATAGTTACCAAACAAATCAAATACTTCAACTTTTTGAGAGATTTCTACTGTATTGTTTACTGCCTCAATAATTGATTCATCATCAATATGATCTTTAAAAAGTTCAAGCATTTCATTCTCACTTTTAATATATTCTGTACCGGTATATCTCAATCTTTTTTCATCACTTATTAGTTTTCCTGTTAATACACAAAGCAAAGCGTCATGTGCTTCAACATCCATACTTGATAAGTAGTGGGCGTCGTTGGTGGCAATAACTTTTATTTGGTGCTTCTTCCCAATTTTTATTAATTCAACGTTAACTATTCTGTCCTCAATAGATCCGTGATCTTGTATTTCTAGATAAAAGTCATCTGCAAATAATTTTTTATACCAAAGAGCTATATCCTCTGCTATGTCTAATCTACCTTTTAAGATAGCCTGAGGGATCTCTCCACCAAGACAAGCTGTAGAAACTATAAGACCATCACTATATTTACTTAAAAGAGATTTATCAATACATGGTCTAGAAAAAATGCCTCGACCTCTCATTCCATTTAGGTGACTAATTGTTGTCAACTTCACTAGATTCTTATAACCAGTATAATTTTTTGCTAACACCACCAAATGATATCTTTTTTCTTTTTTTGGTTGAGGATCATCAATAGAACCATTAATCACGTACATTTCATTACCAATAATTGGCTTTATACCTTTCTCTTTACATTTCTTGACCAAATCAAGAACACCATACATAACACCATGATCAGTGAGAGCTATCGATTCCATTCCAAGATCACAAGCCCTATCTACAATTTTGGAAATTTGACTTGCACCATCAAGTAAGCTGTAGTCACTATGATTATGAAGCGGAACGAAAGCCATATT
>QCQY01000039.1 GCA_003209475.1 Prochlorococcus sp. AG-459-B06 | reverse complement strand
AACGAAGATAATATAAACAGAAAATCCAATATACACAGAGCAAGACTTTCAAAATTTAAGAAATCCAAATTAAATGGTGAGATGATATTTCAAGACGTTGAAAAAAGGATTTATAAATTTAATAATGGTAAGAAAGTTTACTTATAATTTTTTGCTAACTACATTCAAGACTTTCTCTCGTTGAAACTCCTGTTGTTGGGTTGATCCCATCAGCAATTTCACAAAGATTTCTTTGGTCTTCGCTGTCAAGAATAGCATAAGAAAAATCTGCTCCTTCTATTTGTGCTCCTGCAAAACTGCTGCCTGATGCGATCATATTTATTAAAACAGCATTTCTAAGATCTGTTTTTTGGAAATTAACTCGATCAGAAAGAGTATCGGTCAGGTCGATTCCATTTAAATTAGAACCTTTTAAATCAGATAGGGTTAATGTAGTTCCATGTAAATCAACATCACTAAAATCTGCGTCTCTAGCAACAGCTCCAGCTATAGAAGACAAATGAAGATCCTCTCCATGGAAATCAAATCCTGTAATATTAGATCTTACATAACTTGGAACTTCATCTCCTTCTCCCTTAACAGCAACATTCGCCCCAGCAAAGACTGGAGAGGATAAAACCAAGAAGGAAAAAGTTATGCATAAAAAATATCTTAAAAAACTAATAAGTTTCATATTAAAAAATTTGAGTAATTTTATTTTATAACAATGAGATAATTTTTAAAATTGATGCATAAATTTGGAACTCTTTTTTAAAATTATTTAACACTATAAATTTTAAATCTAGGTTCTAAATTAGTTATACAATCTAGAAGTTTTTTATTATCTTTGCTATTTGTAACCTTGAATTCGGATTCAACGGTACCTTCTTTATCTCTAATGGCTTGATTTAAAACTATTGAACCGTCTTCGTCAGATACTGATCTATGAAAAGTTCCTCTAGGTATTCTTAGAATATATCCGCAAGATTCTAATCTAACTTTATAAAAAGGATAATCCCAGCCAAAATTGACAAGAAAAAATGTTCTTCCCCCAGAGATGGCTAGTAGATTATCTTCTTGATTGTGATGTATGTAAAATTGCCAATTATTAAATTCTTCATCATTTGGCGGACTAAGTGCAGGACCACTGTGAATTACTAGATCTCTATAATTTGATTCACTAACACTAATATCAAAAAATCTAACATCTTTTGTATCGCGAAATTTTTCATAACTTATTAATTCAAACATTTTCGATTTGTTTGATTTGATAACTGGAATTTCTAAACTTGAGTTCAATTTTCTTTAAAGATTAAACAAATGAAAACAGATATATATATATAGGAACGTATCAATTAACACTAAAAAAGAAACATATGCTTACTTATCTTTTCTTCTGATTTTAAAAGATTAAAATTTAGTGTTTATCTAATTTCAAGAGGTTTGATTTCCCAGGATAAAGTATTTTCTAGATTATTTTTCCCTATAAAGTTTCCTGTAATTACAGAGGTTAAATTAGATTTGGAAGAGGATACCAATGTTAAATATCTTTCGTCTATTAATCCTTTTCCGCTTGGATCAAAACCTCTCCAACCAGCACCTGGAATATATAACTCAGCCCAAGCATGTAAATCTAACTCAGAGGGCAATGGATCTTCAAAATGATAACCACTTACAAACCTACTTGGGATACCAATAGACCTACAAGCTTCAACCATGAGCATTGCTAAATCTCTGCATGAACCTATACGTTCTTTAAGTGTTCTGCTGGCTGGCCATGCAGGACCTGTATGTCTTTTTGTATATTTAACCCGATCTTGAATAATCTCTATTAATTGATAGGTGAATGATAATGCGTTATTAAAACTTCCTGCTAATGCTTCTTGGGCAAGTTCAACAGCAGAGGGATCGTGTTGTCCATTTGGCATCCAGCCCTCTAATGCCCCTTGTAAATCTCTGTTAATGATACTTCTGCAAAAAGGTAATGTTAGATCTCTATTTTTTACCCCATCAATAATATTTGGATGTTTAATGGTCTCAACTTCGCTTATTGATTCAATAATTAAATTATCTGTTAATCCGTTGAATCTAATTCGATTAATCTCTTCGCCACTTGCAGCAAGTAATGGATAAATAATTTCTGGTTCTGGGGTTATTTTTAATTCAAAATTCTTCAACTTTTGGAAGCCATTTGACCTTGGCTTTATACACAATCTATGTTCGCCTAATTGAACAGGTTCTTCATATTTATATTCAAGTTTGTGAAAGTATTTAATTCTCATTAAAAAACTTATTAATTGATAAAGTATTTTTCTTGAATGAGATCATTTAATTTATTCAAATCAATTTGCAATGAATCGATTGCCTCATGTAAACCATCATTAATTATATCTTCAATTCTGATATAACTCCACTTTGCTTTGAGCAAGCCTCTCATGCATTCTAATTCGGAAGGATTTTCAGGAGGAGGAGAGGTATCTATCATCTTAAGAGTATTGCTTATCCCATCAAGACAGTATCTTATTGATCTCGGAAAAATTGGGTCCAGTAAAAGGAATCTTGCAACTGATTCAGGCTTAATAGAATTTTGCTCTGCTTTCCTAAACATTTGATAAGCTCCAGCGGAACGTAAAAGAGCAATCCATTGCAACTCATCAAGAACACCTCCAAGTTCATCTAGGCTGGGGAGAAGTAAATAATATTTAACATCTAAAATTCTCGATGTTTTATCAGCTCTCTCAACTAATCTTCCAAGAATGCTAAATCTCCAAGCAAGGTCTTTGCTTAAAGTCGCATCTGTAATTCCATAAAAAAGCTGACATGCTCTCCTTATTTCACTTAATTGTTCTTGTCTTGGCTTATTCCATATTGCTTCTCCCTCTTGCATATTCCAATATAAAATATTAATTTGCTCCCACATTTCTGTTGTCAACACGTCTCTTATTTGTCGTGCGTTTTCTCTAGCTAATTGAATACAAGAAATTATACTGTTTGGATTTAAACGATCTCTTATTAAAAAATTTATAACGTCATCAGGCTTTTTTTCTGGGAATCTTTTATCAAAAGATTCTCTGTCGCTTGAAGCATCAATTAACGGGAGCCAAGGTTCTGCACTTCCTGGTGGACAATCTAATGACATTGCTTCACTTACTTCCACAAAACGAGATATATTTTCTGCTCGTTCTAAATAACGATTGATCCAATAAAGAGATTCTGCTACACGACTTAAAAGCATATTACTTACCTACAACCCATGTATCTTTGCATCCTCCACCTTGAGAAGAGTTTACGACTAATGATCCTTTTTTTAATGCTACCCTCGTAAGCCCCCCTGGACTAACCCATGAATCTTTTCCTCTCAAGATATATGGTCTTAAATCAACATGGCATGGATATAGTTCTCCATCACATAACGATGGTACAGTAGATAATTCTAATGTTGGTTGTGCGACGAAATTTCTAGGATTTTTTCTAATTTTATTAGCAAATTCTTCTATTTCGCTGCTTGTTGAGTGAGGCCCAATTAACATTCCATATCCACCAGCTTCAGCGACAGACTTAACAACAAGTTTTGGTAAATTTTCTAAAACGTATTCCCGATCCTTTTCGTAATGACAAATATATGTTTCTACATTTTTAATAATAATTTCCTCATCAAGATAATATTTAATCATTTTTGGAACAAAAGAATAAATCATTTTGTCATCTGCTATTCCAGTCCCAGGGGCATTTGCTAAAGCAACATGACCTGCCTTGAAAACATCAAGTAATCCGCTAACACCAAGGCAGGAATCTTTTCTAAAATTAAGAGGATCTAAAAAATCATCATCAATTCGTCTGTAAATGACATCCACCCTCTTTAAACCGGAGGTGGTTTTTAAATATACATAATTATCATTACAAATTAAGTCATGACCCTGTACTAATTGGATACCCATTTCTTGAGCTAAATAACTATGTTCAAAATATGCACTATTAAAAATTCCAGGAGTTAGTAGAACAATTTTGGGAGTGTCTGTCCAAACAGCGAGTTCTTGAAGAGTTTTTAAAAGATATGATGGATATTCATCAATTGGTTTTACTATTCTTCCAGAAAAAAGATTAGGGAAAATATTTTTCATAACTAATCTATTTTCTAAAAAATAAGCAACTCCTGAAGGACACCTTAAATTATCTTCTAAAACATGCCAATCCCCCTCCCTGTTCCTTATTAAATCAAGTCCTGAAATTTGACACCATTTATTTAATGGAGGTTTGAAACCTATCATTTGGGGTCTCCAACCTTCTGAACTCTCGATTAACTCTCTTGGAATTACTCCGTCATTAATTATATTTTGAGAATTATAAATATCATCTAGGAATAAATCAATTGCCTCAAGCCTTTGCTTTAAGCCTTTTTCTAATATTACCCAATCATCCTTACTGATTATTCTTGGAAGTGGATCAAAAGGTAATATTCTCTCAGTACCTTTTAAACCAGTATCGTTTAATCTAAAAGTGGCTCCATGTCTTAATAATAATTTTTTTGCTGCAGAATGATTCCTGTTTAACTCTTCAAGACCCATATTATCTAAAGAGGACAAAAGAGGAATTAATATTTCTCTTGCAGAGTTGACATTATCCTTAAAGTATTCATCAAAACTATTTTTTGGACGATAGCTTGAAAACA
>QCQY01000038.1 GCA_003209475.1 Prochlorococcus sp. AG-459-B06 | reverse complement strand
TTTTTTTAATAAATAATTATTTTTTTGGTTAATCATTTGATATTATTAATCCTTAATATCTACCAGTCATGATCGAGACAATTCAAGCAGACTGGATTAAATCAGAAGCTATCAACCTAGAAAATTGTTGCAATGATAATCCATTAAAAATATTAGGTCCTCATTTTTATGAAGAACAATGGGTAATTAGGGTATGGATGCCTGAAGCCGACGAAGTTAAAATAAATTTTAAAAACAATACCTATAAGGCAGAAAGCATAAACCATAAATGGCTTTTTGAAGCTATCCTGCCTGAAAATCCCAACTATAATTACAAAATAAATACTTCACGAGGAGGGGTCATACATACACAACATGACCCTTGGTCATATAGAGAAGAGTGGATGGGAGAAGTTGATAGACATCTTTTTGCAGAAGGTAATCATCATCATATTTGGAAAAAAATGGGAGCACATCTCATTGAAGAGAAGAATCAAAAAGGGGTCATGTTTTGTATTTGGGCTCCAAATGCAAAATCAATCTCGATAATTGGAGATATAAATTCTTGGGATGGAAGACATCATCCAATGCAAAAAAGATTAGGCGGAATTTGGGAACTATTCATGCCAACAATGCAAGAGGGTGATACATATAAATACGAAATAAGAACACAACAAGGTCATATTTATGAGAAAGCTGATCCATATGGTTTCCTTCATGAAATCAGACCTCAAAATGGTTCAATAGTTTCAAAATTGAAAAACTTTAATTGGAATGATAGTTCTTGGATTTCAAATAGAGATTCTTCTAGTCAAATTAACAAGCCAATTTCAGTTTATGAAATGCATTTAGGAAGTTGGCTCCATGAATCAACAGATAATAAATATATGGAGGACAATGGTGAACTAAGAGATCCAGTGCCTGCGGCTGATTTAAAACCTGGAACAAGATTTTTAACTTATCCAGAATTAACCAAGAAACTCATCCCTTACGTAAAAGAGAGAGGATTCACTCATATTGAACTAATGCCAATATCTGAACATCCTTTCGATGGTTCATGGGGATACCAAGTTACAGGCTGGTATGCACCAACAAGTAGATTTGGTACCCCAAATGAATTTAGAGAGTTTATTAATAAATGTCATGAAGAGGGCATAGGCGTAATTCTTGATTGGGTGCCTGGTCATTTTCCAAAAGATAAGCATGGTTTAGCTTTTTTTGATGGTTGTCATCTTTATGAACATGGAGATTCACGCATAGGTGAACACAAAGAATGGGGGACCCTAATATTTAATTACAGCAGAAACGAAGTAAGGAATTTCTTAGTAGCCAACCTCGTTTATTGGTTTGAAGAGTTTCATATTGATGGCATAAGAGTAGATGCTGTAGCTTCAATGCTTTACAGAGATTATCTACGTCCAGATGGAGAATGGATACCCAATGAAAATGGTGGGAATGAAAATATAGAAGCCGTTAAATTTCTTCAACAGGCTAATTATGTACTCTTCCAACATTTCCCAGGTGCACTTTCTATCGCTGAAGAATCAACAACTTGGCCAATGGTAACCAAACCAACTGACAAGGGAGGGTTAGGGTTTAACTTGAAATGGAATATGGGATGGATGCACGATATGCTCGATTATTTTGAAATAGATCCTTGGTTTAGGCAATTCCATCAAAATAGTGTAACTTTCTCAATAACATATAACTATACAGAGAACTTTATGCTTGCACTTAGTCATGATGAGGTTGTCCATGGGAAAAGTCATCTTTTGCATAAAATGCCAGGCGATGACTGGAAGAAATATGCAAATACTCGAGCTTTACTAACTTATATGTGGACCCACCCTGGTAAAAAAACCATATTCATGGGAATGGAATTTGGGCAAAGACAAGAATGGAATGTTTGGGATGATCTGCAATGGGAGTTACTTGAGTTTGAGCCTCATAAAGGTATCCGAAACTTGATCGATGACCTAAACGTACTTTATAAAAATGAACCTGCATTATGGAAAAATGACTTTGATCCTTATGGATTCCAATGGATTGATTGTAATGACAAATCTAATTCTGTTATAAGTTTCATGAGAAGAGAAAACGATACCAATGAGTGGCTTGTTGTTGTTGCAAACTTTACACCTAATACTCATGGGTCATACAAAGTAGGTGTTCCTGTGGAAGGATTCTACAAAGAAATATTTAATTCAGATAGTTCTAGATACGGGGGCAGTAACAAAGGAAATATGGGGGGTAAAGAAACTATAAATTATAATATTCATGATTATCAAAATGCTTTAGAACTTGCTTTGCCCCCATTAAGCGTGAGTATCTTCAAACATCAATAAAAATAAGAAGGCTCATTTAACTTAGTTCTTCATATAAATGTTCATATAACGCTTTTACTCTGCTTTGCATTGTAAGATTTTTAAGTTGGATTTTAATTTTTTTTTAAATATCGAATTAAAAAAATGGGTCAAGATTTACCGCTACTACTTTCTGCCGCATTAGGTAAAAAAGTAAATAGGCCTCCAGTATGGATGATGAGGCAAGCAGGAAGATATATGAAAATCTATAGAGATTTAAGGGAGCGTTACCCAAGCTTTAGGGAGAGGTCTGAAAATCCAGAATTATCATATGAGATTTCAATGCAGCCTTTTCATGCTTTCAAACCGGATGGTGTGATCCTTTTTTCAGATATTCTCACACCTCTTCCAGGGATGGGCATAAATTTTGAAATAATAGAAAGTAAAGGTCCAATTATTGAGGACCCAATAAGAACTCTTAACCAGGTAGAAAATTTAAAAGAATTAAATCCAAGTGAGAGTTTAAGTTTTGTTGGGAAAGTTCTTTCTTCACTAAAAAAAGATGTGAATAATGAGGCAACAGTTTTAGGTTTTGTTGGCGCACCTTGGACTCTTGCTGCATATGTAGTTGAAGGTAAAAGCAGTAAGAATTATTCTTTAATAAAATCAATGGCTTTTAATCAACCAGATTTACTTCATAAACTTCTTGATCACTTTGCAAAATCTATTGGTGAATATCTTAAATATCAAATAAAATCTGGAGCGCAAGTAGTACAAATTTTTGATTCATGGGCTGGCCAACTAAGCCCACAAGATTACGATATCTTTGCTGGGCCTTATCAAAAAAAAATTGTTGAAATTGTAAAAGCTGAATACCCTGAAACACCAATAATTCTTTACATTTCAGGAAGTGCAGGTGTCATAGAAAGAATGGCAAAAACTGGTGTAGATATAATCTCATTAGACTGGACGGTAGATATTGAAGAGGCTTGTAAAAGAATCCCTAGTGGAATAGGAATTCAAGGTAATGTTGACCCTGGCATCTTATTCGGAAACAAAGAATCAATAAAAGAAAGGATAGATAATACTTTCAATAAAATTAAAGAAAGGAAATATATTCTTAATTTGGGTCATGGGATTTTACCTGGGACTCCAGAAGAAAATGCTCAAACATTTTTTGAACATGGAAAAAAACTCACTTACTAGTCAAAGTCTTGGCATATAAAAACCTATTAATCACAGGTGCTAATGGATGTGTTGGCCAATATTTAGTTGATTGGTTTTTAAAAAACACAAAATTCAGGCTTTATCTCATGGTAAGAGACAAAAGTAAGTTGCCAATTTCTGTTCAAGAAAATAAAAAAGTCAATTTAATGGTTTGTGATATCAGGGAATCAAGTAGGTATAAAAAGGAAATTAGTCAAATTAATTACCTAATACATACTGCTACGGCTTGGGGAGATCCAAGAAGAGCCTATGAAGTAAATATTAAAGCTTTTGAAGAATTACTTGAAATGCTTGATATTGAAAAGTTAGAAAAGATTATTTATTTTTCAACAGCTAGTATTCTTGATACCCAAACAGAATTAATGAGGGAATCATTGATTTATGGGACAGAGTATATTCAAACAAAATATGAATGTTTTCAGAGACTTAAAGAAAGCGCATTTACAGAAAAAACATTCGCTGTTTTCCCTACCTTGGTTTTTGGAGGGAATCTGGGAAAAAAAAGTAAATATCCTGTGAGTTATTTAACTAGTGGATTGAAAGAAATTGGGAAATGGCTTTGGTTAGCAAGATTTTTAAAACTCGATTCTAAATTTCACTTTATACACGCAAATGATATCGCCCAGATTTGCGGGTTTCTAATTAAAAATCATAAAGAAGAGCAATACAAAGGCTTTAGAAAATTTGTGCTAGGTCAGAAATTCATTTCAATTGATGATGCCATAATTATACTTTTAAAAAGACATAATATGAAAAGATTTTTTGCGATACCGCTTACAAAAAAAACTCTAAAAATATTATTAAGAATTCTCCCCATCCAAACTACTCCTTGGGATAGCTTCAGTATCAAAAAATATGACTTTAATCATGTCCCCATCACTAATCCTGAGACTTTCAAACTCAAAAGTTATGCCAAGTCCCTTAATGATATTTTAAGGTTATCAAAGTTACCAAGCTGTAATAACAATTAAAATTCTCGCAGTTAGGTTACCAAAGCCTTGTAATATATATAAATAAGCAAATTTTAATTATGTTACGTTCAATCTTTGCAGGGTTATTTGCAATAGTTTTAACTCTAGGTCTAGGTATTTCATCAGTTTCAGCTAAGACAGTTGAAGTAAAACTCGGAACTGATGCTGGAATGCTTGCATTTGAACCAAGTACAATAACCATTAGTACTGGTGATACAGTTAAATTCGTCAATAATAAACTTGCCCCTCACAATGCTGTTTTTGATGGACATGAAGAATTAAGTCATGCAGACCTAGCTTTTGCTCCTGGAGAGTTTTGGGAAGAAACATTTGATACTGCTGGAACTTATGATT
>QCQY01000037.1 GCA_003209475.1 Prochlorococcus sp. AG-459-B06 | reverse complement strand
TTCGGCTTCAGGCTCTGGAATGTCCGCCATAGCAACTTCTGTTGTGAGCAGCATAGCTGCAATAGATACTGAATCTTATCCATATGCTGGGGTTTTGCTGTCTTAATTCCCTGGGCCGCAAATGAAGGCAATTTAAATAGTATTGTTTTATTGTTTTGCTGGCTAGCTACCATTTTTTGGACTTTTGGCTTTGACACAATTTATGCTTTAGCAGATAAAAAATATGATATGAAAATTGGAATAAATAGTTCTGCTGTTAATCTCCAGAAGAATACAAGAATAACTATTCAAATTTGTTATTTTTTAACTTCTAGTTTTCTCGCATTATGTGGATATATAAATCAAATGGATTTTATTTTTTGGCCAATTTGGCTTATAACGTTAATCTTAATGCAGAGAGATATACTGAAAGTATTTCCTGAGGAAAAGCAATCAATAAAAAATATTGGGAATCACTTCAAAAATCAATCAATTTATGGAGGAGTCCTTTTATTAGGAATTATTATTGCCTCATAAATTCTTAATATGGTTTTTAGATTAAAAAAAGGTGCTCTAATTGACATTTTAGCTCCAGGCTCCTTTATTGATGAAGACGAAAATTTTCAAAAAGGCATAGAAATCTTAAAAAACTGGGGCTTGGAAATTAATGAAAATAATTCTCTATCAAAAAAATTTGGTTATTTTGCAGGTGATGATCTAACTAGATTTAAAGAACTGGAAAAAGCACAAAATAGTAAGCTAATCATTTTTGCAAAGGGAGGCTGGGGTTCAGCACGACTATTAGAAAAAGAACCTTCTTGGCAGAATGGTTTAATGCTTGGATTCTCAGATACATGTTCTTTATTACTATCTAAATATTCTCAAGGATTTATAGGTTCTATTCATGGGCCCATGGTTACTGGGCTTTTCAAAGAGCCAGAGTGGAGTCTTGAGAGATTAAGAAATTTACTTTTTGAGGGATATGTTGAGGACATAAGAGGAATTCCTTTAAGAGGTGGGAAAGCTAAAGGAGAAATTATCGTTTCTAACTTAACTATTGCTACTTTTTTAATTGGTACTAATCACTTTCCAGATTGCAAAGGGAAAATAATAATTTTTGAAGATATTAATGAAGATATTTATAAAATTGATCGCATGTTGACTTACCTCAGAATGACTAAAACATTTACTGCAATTGCTGGCATTGGATTCGGAAGTTTTTCTAATGATTCCTGCGACCTTGAATGGAAGAATTTACTAAAAAACTGCATTATTGAAAGACTCCAAGAGTTTGATTTTCCTATTCTTTTTGACCTCCCAATAGGGCACATATCGGGAAATGCTTGCATTCCTTTAGGATACGAAGCCACCTTAAATGGTGATGATGGCATACTTAGTATAAATACACCTTTTTAACTAGGGGTTCTTCACAAAAAGTTTTGCTATTTTCAAATCTATAGGAGATGTAATTTTTATATTTGAACAAGTTCCTTCAATAATCTTCACTTTCCAATTAAGCATTTCGAATAGTGAGGCATCATCTGTGACTTTCCAGTTTTTATCAATTGCCATCTTATGAGCTTTTTTTAATCTATCTACTAAAAAGCCCTGAGGAGTTTGCGCTGCCCATAAATAATTTCTATCTGGTGTTTCTTTAATAAAACCTTCATTATCAACAATCTTTATTGTGTCAGTTACCTTAGTAGCCAAAATTACAGCTTCATTTTCATCTAATTGCTTGGCACAAAGGTCTATCAATTCAGGATTAATTAGACATCTTGCACCATCATGTATTAAAACCTTTTCAGCATCTTTTGGTAGCGCTTTTAAACCATTAAAAACTGACTGTTGTCTGGTATCACCACCATTAATCCAATGAACTTTATGGGAAAAATCCTTTGCTGAATTTAATAATAAATTTTTATCTTTCGGTTGCCCAATTATTCCAACCCAATTTGTTGAGCACGCAGAAAATACAGATTTAAGTGTCCAAAAAATCAAAGACTCTCCCTCTAAATCAATAAGTAATTTATTTTTTCCAGCTTTCATTCTGCTACCGCTCCCTGCAGCTGGTATTAAAAAGTGCACAATAGAATGTTTTAATATTTTCTAGACAATTATAAATAAAAGTAATATCTTTACACAAATAGTACTACGATTGAAAATTATAAAATTTCATAATGTCCAATACAGATACATTATCAGGCAAAGTTGCTTTAATCACTGGAGCTAGCAGAGGAATTGGTAAAGAAATTGCTTTAGAACTAAGCCGCTTAGGAGCAGAAGTTTTTATTAATTACTCTTCTTCTGATGAAAAAGCTGAAGAAGTTGTAAATTCAATAAAAAATTCGGGAGGTAAAGCTCATAAATTAAAATTTGATGTTTCACAAGAGGATTCTGTCAGTTTAGCTTTTGAAGAAATAATCAAAATTAATGGCACTATTGATATCCTCATTAACAATGCTGGCATTACAAGAGATGGACTATTGATGAGAATGAAATCGGAACATTGGGATGACGTAATAAATACGAACTTAAAAGGAGTTTTTCTTTGTACAAAATATGCTTCAAAATTTATGATGAAAAAAAGAAGTGGTAGCATTGTAAATATTTCATCTGTTGTTGGAATAATTGGTAATCCAGGGCAAGCAAATTATTCTGCCGCCAAAGCTGGAGTTATTGGATTTACCAAAACTTGCGCTAAAGAATTTGCTTCAAGAGGTATAAACGTAAATGCAATAGCTCCAGGGTTCATAGAGACAGAGATGACTGAAAAACTCAATACTGAAGAGATTCTTAAAGTTATACCATTAGGGAAATTAGGAAGTTGTACTCAAATTGCAAACTTAGTATCGTTCTTAATTTCAAGTAATGCAGGAAGTTACATTACAGGGCAAACAATCAGTATTGACGGAGGTATGAGTATTTAATTATGTACTTTCATAAGGCTGGCCCAATTCATCTCTTAATCTTCTAATTTTTTGTAAAAGTTTTAGTCTTCGACTTCTAGCAGTTAATGTCAAGAAAAATCTTAGTGGGAAATATATTAGTGTCATAGCAATTGCGAGGATTGCGGTAAGAGTAAAAATAAGATTATTTGTTTCTTCCATAACTTAAAGATACCCTTATTTAAGTTAATTTGTATGTCTCATTAAAAGAAATTCGGCTTTCCCCACTTTATTAAATATCCCTTAAAAATGATTCTATGGGAGATTAGAATAAGACTAAAGATCAAATAAACATGGCTAAACAGTTAAGTTTTTCTAATGAATCAAGAGAAGCTCTAGAAAAAGGTGTAAATTTCGTAGCTAATGCAGTAAAGGTTACTATTGGGCCAAAAGCAAAAAACGTTGTAATAGAAAAGAAATTTGGTTCGCCAGATATAGTAAGAGACGGATCTACAGTTGCTAAAGAGATAGAGATTGAAAACCCTATTTCTAATTTAGGTGCGAAATTAATAGAACAAGTCGCATCCAAAACAAAAGAGAGTGCTGGTGATGGAACAACAACAGCAACCATTCTGGCTCAGAAGATGGTTCAGGAAGGATTAAAAAATATTGCTTCTGGCGCCAACCCTATCGAGTTAAAAAAAGGTATGGAGGCAGGCCTAGTTTTTGTCTTAAAAAAATTAAGTTCCAAAAGTATTTCATTAAGTGGTTCTGATATCCAAAAAGTTGCAACAGTCAGTGCTGGAGGTGATGAAGAAATTGGATCTATAATTTCGAAAGCAATGGATATTGTTACTTCAGATGGTGTAATAACTGTTGAAGAATCTCAATCACTTGAAACAGAATTAGATATAACTGAAGGAATGTCTTTTGATAGAGGTTATAGTTCTCCATATTTCGTAACAGACCAAGAAAGACAATTTTGTGAACTTGAGAACCCTAAAATATTAATAACTGACCAAAAAATCTCAACTTTAGTTGATCTAGTTCCAATACTTGAAGAAATTCAGAAGTCAGGCTCAACTTTTCTAATTCTTGCTGAAGATATCGAAGGAGAGGCTTTAACCACTCTGGTTCTAAATAAGAATAGTGGAGTTTTAAATGTTGCTTCCGTTAGAGCTCCGTTATTTGGTGAGAGAAGAAAAGCTGCCCTTGAAGATATAGCAATTCTTACAGGTGCTAAGTTAATTAGCGAAGATAAATCGATGACACTTGATAAAGTATCGATTAATGATTTAGGAAAAGCAAAAAAAATAACTATCACAAAGGATAAAACTACAATTGTTGCCTTCGAAGACACTAAAGATTTAGTTAAAGCGCGAGTAGAAAAATTAAAGAGAGAAGTCAATATAACTGAATCAGAGTATGATCAAGATAAAATCAATGAAAGGATAGCCAAACTAGCTGGAGGAGTGGCTCTTATCAAAGTAGGAGCTGCTACAGAAACAGAGATGAAGTATAAAAAATTGAGAATCGAAGATTCCCTTAATGCTACTAAAGCTGCTATTGAGGAGGGTGTTGTTTCTGGAGGAGGACAAACTTTAATTGAAATATCAGATGACCTTTTAAATTTAAGTCAAACATCCTCCGATGATTTAAGAACAGGGATAAACATAATTAAAGAAGCCCTTTTGGAACCCACCAAACAAATAGCAAAAAATGCTGGTTTTAATGGTGATGTAGTTGTCGCTGAAATTAAAAGAGTTAACAAAGGCTTTAATGCTAATTCAGGAAAATATGAGGATTTAAAAGATTCAGGAATATTAGATCCAACCAAAGTAATAAGATTAGCTCTTCAAGATTCAGTATCTATTGCAGCTATGCTGCTCACAACAGAAGTTGCTATGGCGGACATTCCAGAGCCTGAAGCCGAAGCTCCTGGAGGACCAGGTGGAGATCCAATGGGAGGAATGGGTGGTATGGGTATGCCAGGAATGGGTGGCATGGGTATGCCAGGAATGGGTGGCATGGGTATGCCAGGAATGGGTGGCATGGGTATGCCAGGAATGATGTAAAAAGCTAACTAGCTTTTTTATCTTGATTAATCCATTTTCTTAAATTTTTAATATTAGGTAGTGGTAATTTTGGGGTTTTAGTATATTGATTTATTTGATTAGAATCTTTTTTAGTATTAAAGACTTGATTATTGTTAGAAATTTTTAAGTAATTTGATTCACAA
>QCQY01000036.1 GCA_003209475.1 Prochlorococcus sp. AG-459-B06 | reverse complement strand
GGGTATTCAGAGTTCATATCGATTTGGTACCGCTTTCGCAGCCCGCACCGAAATGGTTGCTTTACCCCCCTGCTGGAGCACTAGACGCTACGCCTCAACGTATTTCGGGGAGAACCAGCTAGCTCCTGGTTCGATTGGCATTTCACCCCTAACCACAGCTCATCCGCTGAATTTTCAACTTCAGTCGGTTCGGACCTCCACTTGGTATCACCCAAGCTTCATCCTGGCCATGGTTAGATCACCAGGGTTCGGGTCTATAAACACTGACAAACGCCCTATTAAGACTCGCTTTCGCTGTGGCTCCACCATTTCCGGTTTAACCCGCCAGTGCCTATAAGTCGCCGGCTCATTCTTCAACAGGCACACGGTCACCCGATTAGTCGGGCTCCCATTGCTTGTAAGCTCACGGTTTCATGTTCTATTTCACTCCCCTCCCGGGGTTCTTTTCACCTTTCCCTCGCGGTACTGTTTCACTATCGGTCACACAGTAGTACTTAGCCTTACGAGGTGGTCCTCGCAGATTCACACGGAATTCCACGTGCTCCGTGCTACTCGGGATACAGCTAGGTCAACTTATCTTTCGATTACGGGGCTTTCACCCTCTGTGGCACGCCATTCAAACGTTTCTTCTAGACTTGTTGATCCATATTGCTGTCCCACAACCCCGATAGTCAAGACTATCGGTTTGGGCTGTTCCCCGTTCGCTCGCCGCTACTGAGGGAGTCGTTATTTACTTTCTCTTCCTCCAGCTACTAAGATGTTTCAGTTCGCTGGGTTAGCTCGCACCAACCTATATATTCAGTTGGCCGTACATGGGGTTGCCCCATTCGGAAATTCCCGGATCAAAGTGTGCTTCCAACTCCCCGAGACTTATCGCAGGTAACCACGTCCTTCATCGCCTCTGTGTGCCTAGGTATCCTCCGTGAGCCCTTTGTAGCTTGACCAATAACTTCAAAAATTGAAGCATCAGCTTAATAGAATTGTTATTAATGCATTCGCACAAATAATAAATCTGCATCATTAAAGATGCTTATTGTCTTTAAAAATAATCTATGCAGTTGTCAAGGTTCTCTGAAAACAATGAAATTAATTCAATGAGTCCAGCATCTTAATGATTTCATTAGGAAGCTGAATTCTTTCAGAATTTGATCACAACTCAAAACATTTCCTTTCTACCGGTTATGGAAGAGGTGGTAATCAGTGGAGGTAAGCGGACTCGAACCGCTGACATCCTGCTTGCAAAGCAGGCGCTCTACCAACTGAGCTATACCCCCAACATAGAGATATGGGCCATCCTGGACTTGAACCAGGGACCTCACCCTTATCAGGGGTGCGCTCTAACCACCTGAGCTAATGGCCCAGGAAAAATAATGGGTGTGACCTAGAAAAACTTAGGAAATGAAATTCTTAATAAATTAAAAACGTGAGATACCGATCGACCTAAGGTGACAAAATAATAATATTAAACATTTTGTTGTCTCCCTGTTAGGAGGTGATCCAGCCGCACCTTCCGGTACGGCTACCTTGTTACGACTTCACCCCAGTCATTAGCCCCACCTTCGGCGTCCTCCTCCACAAGGGTTGGAGTAACGACTTCGGGCATGGCCAACTTCCATGGTGTGACGGGCGGTGTGTACAAGGCCCGGGAACGTATTCACCGCAGTATGCTGACCTGCGATTACTAGCGATTCCTACTTCACGTAGGCGAGTTGCAGCCTACGATCTGAACTGAGCCACGGTTTATGGGATTTGCTAGCTCTCGCGAGTTTGCTGCCCTTTGTCCGTGGCATTGTAGTACGTGTGTAGCCCAGGGTGTAAGGGGCATGATGACTTGACGTCATCCACACCTTCCTCCGGTTTATCACCGGCGGTCTTTCTAGAGTGCCCAACTAAATGCTGGCAACTAAAAACGTGGGTTGCGCTCGTTGCGGGACTTAACCCAACATCTCACGACACGAGCTGACGACAGCCATGCACCACCTGTCACTGCATTCCCGAAGGCACCCTCAAATTTCTAAGAGGTTCGCAGGATGTCAAACCCTGGTAAGGTTCTTCGCGTTGCATCGAATTAAACCACATACTCCACCGCTTGTGCGGGCCCCCGTCAATTCCTTTGAGTTTCACACTTGCGTGCGTACTCCCCAGGCGGAACACTTAACGCGTTAGCTACGACACCGAAGGGGTCGATTCCCCCGACACCTAGTGTTCATCGTTTACGGCCAGGACTACAGGGGTATCTAATCCCTTTCGCTCCCCTGGCTTTCGTCCATGAGCGTCAGTAATGGCCCAGCAGAGCGCCTTCGCCACTGGTGTTCTTCCCGATATCTACGCATTTCACCGCTACACCGGGAATTCCCTCTGCCCCTACCATACTCAAGCCTTTCAGTTTCCACTGCCATGATGGAGTTAAGCTCCACGCTTTAACAGCAGACTTGAAAAGCCGCCTGCGGACGCTTTACGCCCAATAATTCCGGATAACGCTTGCCACTCCCGTATTACCGCGGCTGCTGGCACGGAATTAGCCGTGGCTTATTCCTCAAGTACCGTCATATCTTCTTCCTTGAGAAAAGAGGTTTACAGCCCAGAGGCCTTCGTCCCTCACGCGGCGTTGCTCCGTCAGGCTTTCGCCCATTGCGGAAAATTCCCCACTGCTGCCTCCCGTAGGAGTCTGGGCCGTGTCTCAGTCCCAGTGTGGCTGATCATCCTCTCAGACCAGCTACTGATCGAAGCCTTGGTGAGCCATTACCTCACCAACTAGCTAATCAGACGCGAGCTCATCCTCAGGCGAAATTCATTTCACCAGTAGGCATATGGGGTATTAGCGGTCGTTTCCAACCGTTATCCCCCTCCTGAGGGCAGATTCTCACGCGTTACTCACCCGTCCGCCACTAACCCGAAGGTTCGTTCGACTTGCATGTGTTAAGCACGCCGCCAGCGTTCATCCTGAGCCAGGATCAAACTCTCCGTTGTGTTCAAATCCTTTTGTAGATAAATCTACTCAAATTGAATTGCTTTATCTAAATAAAAACTTCAGTATTTGTATTTAGTTTCAGCCTCCTTAAATTTTAAGGATTACATTGAGTGCACATTAAAAATATTTCTAAAGTGACTTTCCAAGATCTCAGATCCGTTTGCATCAAAGCTAAAAGTTAGCAATTGATGACATTTTTATATATTCTTGACGGGACCTCACACCTTTATTGCATATACATCTTGAAATAACTAAAAAAAATTTAGTTATTCTTGACGCAATAAAAGCATCAGTTCCTAAGTTTTTAAATTTTCTAGGTGCAGAGTTAAACAACAAGTGTATAACTCACTTAGAAGGGTAAACCCTTCTTCTGGCTGAAAATAATGATCGAAATCAAATCTTCAAAAAATTCACTCATCTACCAAAAATCAGATTTAAAGTATCTGCTTGAATAATGCAAAAAGAATATTTTTGCCCAGAAGAAAATACTAAACCATCCGACTGTAATTATGCAACCTTTTATACAAAAATTTTTTATTAATTTTTTATTTGATCAAAGTCTCATTAAACAACTAGGCTTAAATAGAGGGATATAAATGAAATGGCAGAAAGATTTAGTCAAAAAAATTTAAGAGTAAGACCAAGTTCTGATGAAGAGAAAATTGTAACAAATGCAAAAAAACACTTCGAAAAGACTTTGGTTGAAATATCAGGCGAGTTAGTGGGAAGCGTTGCTGCACTAGAACACCCAACAAAAAATAAAAAATTAAATTATGGAGAAATATTTTTAAGAGACAATGTTCCTGTAATGATTTACCTCATTACCCAAAAACGGTACGAAATTGTTAAAAAGTTCCTAAGCGTATGCCTTGAGTTACAAAGCTCTAATTACCAAACACGTGGCGTATTTCCTACTAGTTTCGTTGAAGAAAATGGACAGCTCATTGGAGACTATGGTCAGAGATCGATAGGGAGGATTACTTCAGCTGATGCAAGTTTATGGTGGCCAATTTTATGTTGGTATTATGTTAATAAAAGCGGTGATTATGCCTTCGGAAAAAGTCAAAGCGTTCAGAGAGGTATTCAACTTCTACTAGATCTAGTTCTACATCCAACATTTGAGGGGACTCCAGTACTTTTTGTTCCAGATTGTGCTTTTATGATTGATAGACCAATGGATGTATGGGGAGCACCTCTAGAGGTTGAAGTTTTACTACATGGATGTTTAAAAAGTTGCATTAACTTAATGGAATTAAGTAGAGCAGATCATGTTAGTAGACTTCTAGACCAAAGACTTATTCTTACAAATCAATGGGTTAAGGATTTAGGAAGTTTTCTTTTAAAACATTATTGGGTTACCAGCCAAACAATGCAAATTTTAAGAAGAAGGCCAACTGAGCAATATGGTGATGATCAACACTTCAATGAGTTTAACGTTCAACCTCAAGTGGTTCCCTCATGGTTACAAGATTGGTTAGAGAATAGAGGCGGTTACTTAATAGGAAATATTAGGACAGGAAGACCTGACTTTAGATTTTACAGCTTAGGAAATTCATTAGCGTGTATGTTCGGGGTACTGCCTCCAGAAGAACAAAGAGCTTTATTTAGATTAGTTTTACATAACAGACAGCATTTGATGGCTCAAATGCCTATGAGAATTTGTCATCCCCATATGGATGTCGAAGAATGGCAAAATAAAACTGGATCTGATCCAAAAAATTGGCCTTGGAGTTACCATAACGGTGGACATTGGCCAAGTTTACTTTGGTTTTTTGGTACAGCTGTCCTTTTGCATCAGAAACATTATGGTTCTGAAGATGTTATTCTCATGGAAGAAATGAAATCTTTAATAGAGGAATCATATTGGTGTCAACTTAATCAATTGCCTAAACAAGAATGGGCGGAATATTTTGATGGTCCTACAGGAACTTGGGTTGGACAACAATCAAGAACTTATCAAACATGGACAATTGTTGGATTTTTATTAATGAATCATTTTTTAAGAAATGAGTGTAATGATTTAGATATGTTTAAAATTTAAACTTAAAATAGTCCTAAGGTTAGTGATTTATCAATTGGCAAGCATGCCCCAATACCAAGATATATTGTTAGAAATGTTCCGAACAAGAAAACAGACATTGCTATTGGTCTTCTAAATGGGTTAGAAAATTTATTAACGTTTTCGATAAAGGGTAAAATCATTAATCCGAGTGGAATTAATGTTTGAAGTGCAATACCCAATAGCTTATTAGGAACAACCCTAAGTATTTGAAAAACTGGATAGAGGTACCATTCTGGAAGAATTTCCAGGGGTGTTGCGAAGGGATTAGCTTTGTCTCCCAACATTGCAGGATCAAGAACTGCTAATCCGACTACGCATGCTATAGTTCCTAAGATTACTACGGGGAAGATATATAGTAAATCATTTGGCCAAGCTGGTTCACCATAATAATTATGGCCCATACCTTTAGCTAACTTTGATCTCAATTTTGGATCAGATAGATCTGGTTTTTTTAACGTAGACATATGGAGAACTAATATTTATTTATTATAAGAGTTTATAAAG
>QCQY01000035.1 GCA_003209475.1 Prochlorococcus sp. AG-459-B06 | reverse complement strand
TGAAAAATCTTCAAGAAAAAATAAATAGTCAGATAAATTTATCAAAAATTTCTACAATAATTTTTGATTTTGATGGCATTTTTACTAATAACAAAGTAATTATTTCTGAAGATGGAACAGAAAGTGTTATTTGTGATAGGAGGGACGGTATTGCAATTAATGTTCTAAGGAAATATAAAACAAAATTCAACAAAAATCTAAACTTATTGGTGATTTCTACAGAAAAAAATGAAGTCGTAAAAAAAAGATGTGATAAGTTAGGATTAAAATGTTTACAGGGTGCTGGGAACAAATTACAGATTTTCAAAGAAAACTTTTTAAATGCTTCAAATGGGAGAGGTGTTATTTTTTTCTGTAATGATATCAATGATATTTCTCTTCAAGAATATGTAGAATGGTCAATAGTTCCTAAAGATTCTCATACTATAGTCAAGTCAAAAGCAAGTTTTATTTTGGATATAAATGGAGGCGAAGGTTTTATAAGAAATTCAATAGAATATATAATTGGTATAAAAGAGTTTATTGATATTTATCAATCTTTGGATTAATAAAAATTTTTAAGTTTCGCAATAGATGTAAATTATTATGACTTTCAACTTGTAATTAATAATATTAAATACTTAAGATTTTATTATCAAAAAAGTTAATAAAAAATAATGGAGATTTTTATAGTTGCAGAAATAGGTATTAACCATAATGGACAAATAGATATTTGTAAAAAACTAATTGACGCTGCTTGTGAGGCAAAATGTAATGCAGTAAAGTTCCAAAAAAGAGATATTAATCTTGTTTATAGTAAAGAATTCCTTGATAGTGCAAGAGAAAGTCCATGGGGGAATACTCAAAGAGCACAAAAAGAAGGCTTAGAATTTTCTGAAGACCAATATGATGAAATTGACTCTTATTGTAAAAAGAAAGGAATTGAATGGTATGCTTCGGCTTGGGATATAAATAGTCAACTTTTTTTAAGAAAGTATTCTTGCAAATATAATAAAGTTGCTTCATGCATGATAGTTTATGACGAATTACTCGAATCTATTGCTGAAGAAAAAAAACATACCTTTATCTCCACGGGGATGTCAAATATAGAGCAGATATCATGCGCTGTAAATATTTTCAAAAGAAATAATTGTAGTTTTGAATTAATGCATGCTGTCTCTACTTATCCTATGAAAGATGAAGATGCAAACTTAAAAGCAATTAAAACGCTGCAAGATACATTCAATTGCAATGTTGGATACAGTGGTCATGAAGTTGGGATCGCTGTTTCTTGCGGAGCAGCTGCTCTTGGTATTTCCTCCTTAGAAAGACATATCACTCTTGATAGGGCAATGTACGGATCTGATCAGGCAGCCTCAATAGAACCGCAAGGTTTAAGACATCTCGTTGATTCAGTTAGAAAGATTGAGATGGCGATGGGCGATGGTAGAAAAGAAATAATACCTGCCGAAATATCAGTGGCAGAAAAGCTGAGAGCTCATATACCCTTCGAAGCAAGCTTAAAATAATTAAACATGAGTGAGATTAAATGTTTAATAACAGTTAGATCCTCTTCTACTAGATTAGCAAACAAATGTTTTTTGAAATTTGGGGAAAAAACTGTAATTGATCATTTAATAAATAGATCAATTTTTTATGGTCTTGAACCTATAATTTGCACCTCAACAAATGCTAAAGATAATAAAATTGTAGATTTAGCAAAAACTAATAGAGTTCCATACTTTAGAGGCAGTGAAAATAATAAGTTATTGAGGTGGTACAAATGCGCTAGAGAGTTTAATCTTGAAAAATTCCATACTATAGATGGAGATGACTTATTCTTTTGCGGTGATGAAATCAAAAGAAGTATGAGCTCTTTCAACGAAAATATACATATTATTGAGCCAAATATTTCTTCCTCAAGTGGCGCTGGAACAGTAGGGTATTCAATTAAAACTGAATCATTAGAAACGATATTTAATGATACAAATAAAGATACAAATACTGAGATGATAATGGCATTTTTAAAAAGGTACGAAAATATTAAAACTAAAGTTCTTGAAGAACCTAAATTTTTTAAAATTGATGCCCGCATTACATTAGATTACTGGGAAGATTATATTTTTCTGGAGTGTTTAAGGATCTTTTGCGGTAACAATGCTTCAAGAGAGGATATTCATAAATTTCTTGAAGAAAATGAAAATTTCAAAAAAATCAATATAAGTAAATCCGAAGAATGGGCAAACCGTCAGAAAGTACAATATAGAAATATTGAATTAGCTTAATGAATTTTTCGACCGAATCACTTTCCTTAAGGAATTTAATGCAAAAATTATTTGATGAGGAAAAAGAGGGAACATCTTGGGTTACAAAATTTGAACATAATTTTTCAAGAAAATTTAAGTCAAATTATTCTATTGCTGTTAATTCAGGCACATCGGGTCTCCATGCAGCACTACTGGCTGCAGGAGTAGGTAAAAATGACGAGGTCATACAACCTTCAATTACAGTAATAATGGATGCTTACGTCACTTTACATGTCGGAGCAAAGCCAGTATTTGTGGATGTAGATCGCAAGACATGGAATATAGACCCAAAAGAAATTGAAAAAAATATTACAAGTAAAACAAAAGCCATTATTACGGTTTCTTTGTACGGATTGCCAACAAACATAACGGAGATAATGAAAATCGCAAAAAAACATAATCTTACTGTTATAGATGATTCAGCTGAAACCTTTTTATCCTCCATAGATGGTGAACTCTATAGTAACCAAACTGATATTACAGTTTATAGTTTTGAGAGATCAAAACATATGACTTCAGGAAGCGAAGGAGGAATGGTAACAACCAACAATGAACACTTTGCAGAAAGAGTTAGAAAGTTCGCTGGTATTGGTTATAGAGGACTAAAAGCCTCTGCAGGAAGAACTAGTTTGAGTTCTGAGATTTATCAAAACCCAGATTATGAAAGATTTGATGAAATCGGTTTTAACTACAGAATGAATTGTATAACTGCTGCAATGGGAAATGCACAACTAGAAGTTCTAAATGACCTTGTAAAGTTAAGACAAGAGATAGGAAAAGAATTTTTAAATGCTGTAAGAAATTGCAATTGGATGACCCCTCAATTTATACCCGATAATGTATCGCACACATTTTTTACATTTGCCGTAAAGTATGAAGGATTTTCTGTACATAAACTGAGCTGGAAAGAATTTTATCAAGAATATAAGAGAAGAGGAGGGGATGGATTCTACGCCTGTTGGAAGAATCCTTACATGGAACCTTCGCTTAGAAAAAAAACTTATGGAACTCAAATTTGGGATAAAGGTCTTTGCCCAATAGCTGAAGATCTGCAAAGTAAAATTATGGCTTTTAAAACTAACTATAAGCAAATCAATTTAGCGAAACAAAAAATAAAAATACTCTCTGAGATGATAGATGAAATCGGCAGATAATTTTAATTATGAACTTGGTATAGTTCAAGGGAGACTTACTCCTACTGAGAAAGGTAAGTTGCAGAACTTTCCTAATGAAAATTGGCGTGAAGAATTTTTAATGGCATCTAATTTGAACTTGAATTTTATTGAACTTTTATCTGAAACAATTCATAATCCAAATAATCCTATATGGAGTAGTTCTGGCAGGGAAAAAATTAAATATCTATGCGAAAAAAATAACTTACAAATTTACTCGGCATGTACTGACTACATTATTGAAAATAGTCTTTTATCAGATGAAAAAACAGTTAATTATGTTCTTGATTTTATTAAAAGCATGAATAAATTAAACTGCAAAAAGATTATTTTTCCGCTCATGGGTAAAAGCGATTTGAACAGTAGCAATTTTGAAGACTACATAAGTATTTTGAGAGATCTTCAAATTGAGGCAACAAAATTTCATATTGAAATTTTAATTGAGTCATTAGTTGAACATAACAATATCAATAAACTTATTGAAAGAATTGGTTCTCCAATCAAATGTGTTTTTGATACTGGAAATATTATTAATAAAGTTGATTCAATATATGATGAAATTGCAAACTTAGATTTTAATATTGGACATATTCACATCAAAGATAAGTTAAAAGATAACACAAGCTGTTTGCTAGGTACAGGAGTAGTTAATTTTTCAGAAGTTTTTAGAGCTTTAAAAAAGATTAATTATAAAAAATCAATCGTTTTTGAAACCCCAAGAGGTGTAGATCCTGTAAAAACTTGCAAATACAATATTAATTTCATCAAATTTATATCATCTCAATATTATGAATAGTAAAAAATTAGAAAAAATTCTTTTTCTTGGACTTGGTGGAGCAGGTCAAAGACACTTGCGTTTGTTTAAAGATCAACTTAGTTCTGCTGAATTTATAGCTTATAGACATACTGGCAAAACAAGTTTATTAACTCCAGATTTTAAGCTTGATAATTCTACTACTTTAGAAAAAAAATATTTAATCAACACAGTAAAAAATATAGAAGCAGCTATTTTAGAGAAACCCGATTTAGTTATAATATCTACTCCCACATCTACTCATTCTTCATTTTGCAATCTTTTTGCGAGAGAAAAGATAAATATATTTATTGAAAAGCCAGGCATAACAAATTTCAAAGAAGCAATTCTTATTCATGATTCTATCTTGAAAAATCAAATTGGTTTTAACTGTGGTTTCCAAAGGCAATATCATCCTTTAATAAAATATATTAAAAATATTCTTAATAACGAAACACTTGGTGAAATTGTAAATATAAAAATAAATGTTTCATCATTTATGCCAAATTGGCATATCTATGAAGATTACAAAAATTTATACGCATCAAATAAAAAATTAGGAGGAGGAATTATTAATACTGAATGCCATGAAATATATTTTGTCATTGATCTTTTTGGAATACCAGATTTCATAACTGGATATCAAGTTAATAAAGAGTTTTATGAGCTAGATATTAATCACTCATGCAACTTACAGTTCCATTATAAAAAATTTATAGTTGAAATAAATCTTTCTTTTATTCACAAAAGAACTCAAAGATCAATAGTAATTAATGGAACAAAGAATTGGTTTTGCTGCGATTTAGATAAAAATATTTATGAATCTTCCATAAAAGATAATAGTATTTTAAACTTCGATAAATACAATAATCCTATTCAAATTTTTAGAGATCAGACTAAATATATAATCGATAATTTTAATAAAGTGAATAAAACTTCATTAAGAAATCTTCTCAACTTAGGAAAAGCATTTGATGAGATAAATAAACTTAAAGTGTATTCATAAATTAAAAATGATACCTAATAAATTCAATATTAAAGATAAATTTGTTTTAATTACAGGGTCAGCAGGTTTACTAGGAAAGGAGCATGCTAAAGCAGTTCTTGAAATTGGAGGTAATGTAATACTTACTGATATAAATATTGAAAGCCTTGAACATCAATATAAATCTTTAAAAGAAAACTATAGAACTAGTAAGATACTTTATTTTGAACTTGACGTTACTAAAGAAAAAAAAGTAGTAGAACTTTCAGAAATACTATTAAAAAACCATAATATTGTTATTGATATATTAATAAATAATGCCGCAATAGATCATAAAATAAAGAAAGATGGT
>QCQY01000034.1 GCA_003209475.1 Prochlorococcus sp. AG-459-B06 | reverse complement strand
AAAGCAAATACACTTTCATTCAAAAATAAATATGGTGCTGCCAAGATAAGTTTGGAGGGCATTGAGAAAATCAATAAAAAAATTAACGATAAAGTAAAAGTTGAATTATTAAATTACCAAAAAAACAAATTAGCGTCACAATTAAAAACAGGAGACTATAACGTTACTCTTTTTGGAGCAGGTTCCTCAGGAAAAACATCTATAGCAAGATCATTATTAAAAAATATTGTCGGACAAACTTCAGCAAAAATAGGTACAACAAAGCAAATTAAAAGCTATAAAATTCGTATCCCAATCTTAAAAAGGAACATTAATATTTTTGATACTCCTGGATTATTCGAACCATCTAAGTTAGGTGAAGAAAGAGAAAAAGCAACAATCATACAAGCCTCTTATTCTGACTTGGTTCTCTTTGTGTTAGATCAGGATATAAATAAATACGAAAACTATTTAATTGATGAACTATTGAAAATAGGTAAAAAAATAATAATAGTTCTAAATAAATGTGATTTAAGGTCTAGGAAAGAAAATAACCTTATCAAAGAAAATATAATATCTATCACTGCCGCAAGTAAAAATAAAATTTCAGTTGTTCAAACAATTGCATTACCTCAAAAATCTCCTTATGTAAAATCAGATGCCTTAAATTTAGTTCCAGAGGTAGGAAGTTTATTTAAAGAAATAATTGAAACTCTCGATAATAATGGGGAGGAATTATTGGCAGAAAATATTCTTTTTCGCTCAAATAAGTTAGGGATTAAAAGTAAAAATTTTATAGAAGAACAAAGATATTTAATGGCAAATAAAGTGATTAATAAATATATGTGGATAACAGGAGGAGTAATACTAGTTAATCCACTTCCCGCGGTTGATTTTCTTACTACTACCTCTGTTAATCTTCAAATGATAATGGAATTATCAAAAATATATGAAATAAAACTTGCTAAAAAAGATGCAAAAAATTTATCGAAATCATTGCTAAGCGCATTGGCAAAACAAGGAATACTTAAAGGGGGGCTCGCTATTCTATCCCCAGCTTTAGCCACAAGTTTGACTAAAATTATAATATCTAAATCAATACAATCTATTACAGCAGGCTGGTTGATTAGAATAGTAGGTTTAACTCTAATCGAATATTTTAGAAATGGGCAAGATTGGGGAGATGGAGGAATTCAAGAAGTTGTAGATAAGATCTACAAAATAAGTAAGAGAGAGGACATCTTAAATAACTTCGTAAAAGAAGCTATTTCAAAAATTGAGATAAGGAAGTATTTTAAATCAAATAAATCATTGCCTCCATTTCCTAGGTAATATTTGACAATTGATCATTTAAATAAGTTCTGAAATCAAAGATAGTTATTAAAAGTAAGTAAGCAACACAGATTGTTATGGATATGAACCCTGTTATTATTGCGATAATCTTTGGTCTACCAATATTCATTTATAAGAATCTAAAAATTTTAAAAGTTCTTCAATATGAGACTCATTTGTATTGTAGTTTCCCATGACGACCCGTAAAAAATATTTACCTTTAAATTTTGGTCTTGAAAGCATAAAATTATTTTTCATTAATTCATTAACTTTATTTTTAGTCCAGAATTCAGTATCTATTGATGCTAGACCCTTTGGTAAGAATGAAACAATATGTAAAGGACCTGAAAATATTTCATATTTATTTTTACTTATATTTTTTACAAAAAAGTCTTTTCTTTTTATTGATGATTTTAAGATATCTTCTATTCCTTTCAGACCTAAAAAACGTAACCCTAGCCACAGTTTAATAACCTCTGCGGGCCTTGAACCTTGTATGCCTATTTCTCCTCTGTTTATGATATCTTCTTTAGATGATAGGTAGGGAAGTCCAGTAGAAAATGTATTTTCTAATGTACTCATTTCTGAAACTAATAACAAAGATGATGTCTTTGTAATACCAATTATTTTTTGAGGATTTATTGTTATCGAATTAGCCTGATTTATATTATTTAAACCTTCTATTGGAATAGAAGTTACGGCAAAAATGCCTCCAATGGAGCCATCGATATGTAGCCATATATTTCTTTCTTTGCATATTTCACTTATGTCTTTAATAGGATCAATTGCTCCTCTTACAGTTGTACCTAGAGTGGCAACAATAGCGAAGATCTTTTTATTATCAATAAAACATTTATCTATAGTTTTTCTAAGATTTTGTATATCCATACAACCGTTATTATCAGTTTTAATCTTTACAAGATTGGATTCATCAAGGCCCATTATTCTTGTGCATTTAATAAAGGAGGAATGAGCATCTTCACTAACAAGTAATACAGAATGGGGATCTGAACCTAATCCAGAATTATGTCTAGCTGCTACAAGTGCATTCAAATTACTTAATGTGCCTCCGCTAGCTGCTATGCCTCCAGAAGAATCATTAAATCCTATTTTCTTTGCGAACCATTTGCATAATGATTCCTCTAGCAAAGTAACACCTGGAGACAACTCGTAAGCAAGAAGATTATTATTTAAGCCAGCAGCAATTAAATCTCCCATAATAGAAAAAATCAAAGGTGGAGGATCAAGATGAGCTAGAGAGCCGGGATGAACTGGATTAAATGAATTATTCAGAAGGGATTGAATCTCAGAAAACAAATCTTCTGTAGAATTACCTTCCTCATTAGGCATTAAGCACTTGAAATTCTCATCAAGGGGCAATGGACCAAATTCCTCGGCTTTAGAGAACCAGTCAGAAAGAATTTGAGTTGCTCTATTTAGAAGAGTAATTAAGTTATCGTTAGTCCCTAAATATGAAGGGAAGTATATATCTTTTTTATTAATTAAATCTTCAGTCATCAGATAAGATACCTATTAATAAGTTTATTCTCAATATTGGTAAATGAGGTATATTTTTGAAAATCTAAATAGTAATTATGATCAAAAGAAAGGAATAAATATTTCAAAATACACTAATTGGATGAGATCTATTTTAAGAAGATCAGAAGAAATTGGAAATGTTGAGTTACCAATATGTTCAATAATTTTAGATGAGAGAGGAAGATGTATTGGAAGAGGTGTTAACAGGAGGAATATAAACAAAGATCCATTAGGTCATGCTGAAATAATGGCGCTAAGGCAGGCATCTCTAATAAAAAATGATTGGAGATTTAATGAATGTATTATTATCACAAATTTAGAACCATGTACCATGTGTGCATCGGCACTTATTCAAGCAAGGATGGGTAAAGTTGTTTTTGGTGCCTACGATAAGAAAAGAGGTGGATTGGGTGGCTCAATTGACTTATCAAAGCATAAAAGTTCTCATCACAGAATGGAAATTGTAGGAGGTATTTTAGAAGACGAATGCAGTCAAATTTTACAACTATGGTTTAAAAAGTTGAGGACTCAAAAATAGAATATTTTTTTAACTCAGTATCAAATAGGTTTAATAATCTGTCTACATTCTCCTCACTTGAGTTAAAGCCCATTAATCCTATGCGCCATACCTTACCAGACAATTCTCCAAGTCCATTTCCTATTTCTATTCCAAAGTTTCTTAAAAGATGATTTCTAAAACCATCTCCATCAACTGCAGGTGGGATCTTAACCGTTGTTAGAGTTGGCAATCGATAATCCTCTGATACATGTAATTCCATGCCTAAACTTTCTAAACCATTCCAAAGTTTCTTTGCATTAGTATTATGCCTATGCCAAACATTCTCTAAACCTTCATTTGCAATTAATCGTAAACCTTCTCGAATTGCAAAATTCATATTTACAGGGGCAGTGTGATGGTAAACTCGATCAGAACCCCAATATTTATTTAAAAGAGATAAATCTAAATACCAGTTGGGAACTTTTGTTTTTCTTGCACTTAGCTTATCTTCAGCTCTCTTATTCATTGTAAAAGGACTTAATCCAGGCGGGCAACTTAATCCTTTCTGGCTACAACTATACGCTAAATCTATTTTCCATTCATCTATCAATAGTTCTAGAGCCCCAAGGGAGGTAACTGCGTCAACTAAAAACAAGCAGTTATTTTTTCTACATACATCACCAATTCCATCAAGAGGTTGTAGAACCCCACTGGATGTTTCCGCGTGAACAATAGCAAATATAGCTGGTTTTTTAGTCTCTATTTCATACTTGATTTCTTCATGAGAAAAGGATTCACCCCAAGGTTTTTCCATAACAGATACATCTGCTTTATATCTAGTTGCCATATCAACTAATCTGTCTCCAAAATATCCTTTTTTAGCGATAAGGATTTTTTCTCCTTCCTCTATAAAATTAGCTATTGAAGCTTCCATAGCAGCACTTCCAGTACCACTCATTGGAAGAGTCAGACGATTATTAGATTGCCAGGTATATCTTAGAAGTTGTTGAACATCAGACATCAATGAAATATATGCTTCATCTAAATGACCAATTGGATTTAGAGAAAGAGCATTTAGAACTTCTGGATGTGCGTTTGAAGGACCTGGACCTAATAAAAGTCTAAAGGGAACATAAGTCTTTGAGAAATGAGATAAATTCTCTTCATTTAAAGCCGAAATAAGTTTTGCTTCTGTCAAAGCATTACATTCAATTACTTTTAAATTAAACTAATATCGCCACATAAGCGATATTTATTTAAAGAAATTCATCCAATTTAAATATTTAGGTAAACAATTATTAAACTTATGACTTGAAATACTAAAAGAAGACATCAAGTCTTAAAAAAAGTTACCGTTGATACATAACAAGAATCATCAAGTTATTAATTTCATATAAGGTATTACAAAATTATGTCTAAATCTCCTCAAGATGTTTTAAGTCAAATTAAAGACGAAGGAATTGAACTCATCGATTTAAAATTCACTGATATTCATGGAAAATGGCAACATTTAACTCTTACATCAGACATGATAGAGGAGGATTCTTTTATAGAAGGTTTAGCATTTGATGGCTCATCAATAAGAGGTTGGAAAGCAATTAATGCTTCGGATATGTCAATGGTGCCCGATGCAAGTACAGCTTGGATAGATCCTTTTTATAAACATAAAACCCTAAGTATGATTTGTTCTATTCAAGAGCCAAGAAGCGGGGAGCCCTATGATAGGTGTCCAAGAGCTTTAGCCCAAAAGGCACTAAAATATTTAGACTCGACTGGTATAGCAGATACTGCATTTTTTGGACCAGAACCAGAATTCTTTTTATTTGATGATGTTAGATATGACTCTAAAGAAGGAGGTTGTTTTTATAGTGTAGATACTATTGAAGCACCATGGAATACAGGCAGAATTGAAGAAGGGGGAAACTTAGGATACAAAATACAATATAAAGAAGGATATTTTCCAGTAGCACCAAATGATACTGCTCAAGATATCAGATCTGAGATGCTTCTTCTTATGGGTGAATTAGGCATTCCCACAGAGAAACATCACCATGAAGTTGCTGGTGCCGGTCAACACGAACTTGGAATGAAATTTGATTCTTTAATAAATGCTGCTGATAACGTTATGACTTATAAATACGTTGTCAGAAATGTTGCAAAAAAATATGGAAAAACTGCAACATTTATGCCCAAGCCTGTTTTTAACGATAACGGAACCGGAATGCATGTTCACCAAAGTTTATGGAAGAGTGGACAGCCACTATTTTTTGGTGAAGGAGCATATGCAAATTTATCTCAAACAGCAAGATGGTACATCGGAGGCATACTTAAACATGCACCTTCATTCCTAGCATTTACTAATCCAACTACAAATAGTTATAAACGATTGGTTCCAGGATTCGAAGCACCTGTGAATCTAGTTTATTCTGAGGGTAATAGATCAGCTGCAGTAAGAATACCTTTAACAGGTCCAAGCCCTAAAGCTAAAAGATTAGAATTCAGATCAGGTGACGCACTTGCAAATCCTTACTTAGCATTCTCTGTAATGATGCTTGCTGGTATTGATGGAATTAAAAATCAAATTGATCCTGGTGATGGAGTAGATGTAGATTTATTTGAACTCCCAGCTGATGAACTTGCAAAAATTGATACAGTACCTTCATCTCTAAATGATTCACTTAATGCGCTAAAGGCAGATAAGGATTATCTATTAGCTGGTGGAGTGTTTACTGAAGATTTTATTGATAACTTTATCGATATAAAGTACGAAGAGGTACAACAACTTAGACAAAGGCCACATCCCCATGAATTCTTCATGTATTACGATGCATAATTAAACAAACTCATTAGTTTAAATTAATCAATTTGAGAAATATCACAAAATAATCTCAAATTGATTTTTTTTTTGTTGGAATATAGATATATATAT
>QCQY01000033.1 GCA_003209475.1 Prochlorococcus sp. AG-459-B06 | reverse complement strand
TTTTTAAATGGCACAAGAAACCAAAAATTCAATATTAATTATTGGCGGTGGACTTTTAGGTTTATCTATTGCTTATGAATTTTCTAGAAATAATTTCAAAGTTTTAGTTTTAAGCAAAAACAGAAATGAATCAGCTGGATTTGTTGCTGCAGGAATGTTAGCTACTCATGCCGAAGGGCTCGAAGATGAATTGCTAAAATTTGGCCAAGAAAGTCAAAATCTTATTCCAAAGTGGATAAAAAGTATTGAACAAGATAGTAATATTAAATGCGGTTTAAAAAAATGTGGCATAGTAGTTCCTTTTAAAAACAAAGAAGATCTTGAAGAGTTTCCCACTTATGAATATGGAAAATATTTAAATCACAAAGATCTTCAAACAGAAATTAATGGAATGAATTCTATTTGGAAACATGGTTTACTTTTTGAACAAGATGGTCAAATAGATAACCGAAGAAGACTGATGCGTGCTCTTGAGAGAGCATGTTCCTTGCATGGAGTCGAATTTCAAGAGGGATCAGAAGTAGAGGATTTGACATTCGAAAAAAACAAAATTACGGGTGCAACAGTTTTATGTGCCACTGGGGAAATAAAAAAAATTAACTGCGAAAAAGCAATTATATGCAGCGGTGCTTGGAGTAAAAAAATTTTTAATAAGATTCCAGTCTTTCCTGTAAAAGGACAAATGCTATCAATACAAGGTCCAACAAATTTTTTGAAAAGGGTTATTTTTGGTCCAAAAACTTATCTAGTTCCCCGTGACGATGGACTTATTATAGTTGGAGCGACAGTTGAAAAAGATTCAAAATTTAATCAAGGTAATACTCCTAATGGAATAAAACAACTGCAAGAAGGCATTCGCTCCTTATTGCCAGAAGCTATTAATTGGCCACAAATGGAACATTGGTGGGGATTTAGACCTTGCACGCCAGATCTAAAACCAATAATTGGAAAATCAAAAATTGAAAATCTTTTTATAGCTACGGGACATTACAGAAATGGAGTTTTATTTTCTGCAATAACAAGTGATCTTCTTTTGAAAATAGTTCAAAATAAAAATCTCAAAGAAATAGAAAAAAGCTTTTTAGAAAAATTTAGTTTAGATAGATTTGCGATTTAAATTTTAATTTTCAGATCGCCATTTCGAATCAGAAGTTTCCCACTCACATAATTCCTCTTCGTTAAACCATAGATCAATTTCAAATTTTGCTGTATTTTCTCCATCAGAACCATGAATAATATTCCTCCCAATATCAATAGCTAAATCACCTCTAATTGTTCCAGGCTCTGCTTCCAGAGGTTTTGTTGCACCTATTAGTTTTCTAGCACTCAAAATAACTCCTTCGCCTTCCCACACGATTGCTACAACAGGACCACTTGAAATAAAGTCTACTAAATCACCAAAAAAGGGTCTTTCTTTATGTACTCCATAATGATTTTGAGCAAGTTCTTTTGAAGGAATTAATTGCTTTAATCCAACCAATTTAAATCCTTTTTTTTCAAATCTACCAATAATCTCAGAAACATATCCTCTTTGAACTCCATCAGGTTTAATTGCAATAAAGGTTCTCTCTTTGGTCATTTAGTTAATAATCACTCTATGTATATTCAACTTTTGGGTGGTAACTTGGCAAGTAATCATTAAAATAAAAGATATTGTTTTGAGTTATTTTCAAAACATTTATTAATCACTAAGACATAAATTGACCAATTTTGAGCCGAAAAAATTAAAGAATATTTGGACTATTGAAGATAGTATTTCGACTTATAACATAGACAAATGGGGAGATAAATATTTTTCTATAAATTCCAAAGGAAATATATCAGTAACTAAAGATATAAAATCTGAAAATAAGATTGATCTTTTTAAGCTTGTCAAAGAACTTAAAAGTAGAGAAATAAATCCTCCATTAATCATAAGATTTAATGATATCTTGAAAGATCGCATAAATGCATTACATGAGTCTTTTTTAAAAGCAATAAAAACCTATAAATATAAGAACATTTACCAAGGCGTTTTTCCTGTCAAATGTAATCAACAAAAAAATGTCCTAGAAAAGATAATAGAGTTTGGTAGCCAATGGAATTTTGGTTTAGAAGTAGGAAGTAAATCAGAACTATTAATTGCCCTTGCACTTCTAGAAAACCAAAATTCATTATTAATATGCAACGGATATAAAGATAAAAAATATATTGAGATTGCTACTTTGGCCAGAAAACTCGGCAAAAATCCAATAATAGTTATTGAACAACGAGATGAGGTAAAAAGAATCATTCAAGCAGTTCAAGAACTTAATGCGACACCATTAATAGGGATTAGAGCAAAGTTATCAAGTAGAAGTAGTGGTAGGTGGGGTAAATCTATCGGAGATAATTCCAAATTTGGATTATCAATCCCAGAAATTATGTCGACAATAAAAGAACTAAAAGAAGCAAATCTTATCAACGAAATGAAATTGCTCCATTTTCATATAGGAAGTCAAATAAGTGATATTGCTGTGATCAAAGACGCATTACAAGAAGCGAGTCAAATATATGTTGAACTATGCAAACTAGGAGCCCCAATGCAATATATCGACGTTGGGGGAGGATTAGGAATAGATTTTGATGGAACTAAAACCTCCTCCAACACCTCTACTAATTATTCTCTTCAAAATTATGCTAACGATGTAATTGCAACTATTAAGGATTCATGTGAATTGAATAATATCAAGCATCCAACCATAATCTCAGAAAGTGGAAGAGCAATAATTAGTCATTGTTCAGTTTTGATTTTTAATGTCTTAGGAACAAGCCATGTCAGTTCCAAATTACAAATTTTTAATAAAAAAAATCAACAATTAATAATTTCAAATTTACTTGAAACTTTCTATGAATTAAAAAAACTTAAAAATAAAAAAATAAATTTATCTCAAATAATTGAACTATGGAATGATGCAAAAAAGTTTAAAGATGATTGCTTAGTCGCTTTTAGATTAGGATTTTTAAGTTTGGCAGAAAGAGCTTATGCCGAAGAACTTACTTGGGCTTGCGCAAAAGAAATTTCTAATAACCTGAATAATGATGAAATCAATCACCCTGATTTGTCTGAAATTACAGAAACTCTTGCATCAACTTATTATGCAAATTTATCTATCTTTAAATCTATTCCCGATAGCTGGGCAATAAATCAGATTTTTCCAATAGTACCAATACATAGGCACTTAGAGGAGCCATTCTGCAAAGGCAACTTTGCAGATTTAACTTGTGATTCAGATGGGAAACTAAATAATTTTATTGATGATGGAAAAATTAAATCATTACTAAATTTACATAAGCCAGAGGAAGATAAAGATTATCTAATTGGAATTTTTATGACTGGAGCCTATCAAGAAGCATTAGGAAACTTGCACAATTTATTTGGCAGTACAAACGTTGTTCATATAGATATAAATCAAGATAATTCATATAAGGTCAAAAATATTATTAAAGAGGACAGTAAATCTGAAATTTTACAATTATTAGATTACAGTTCAGCTTCTTTGGTTGAGTCTATAAGAATTAATACTGAATCAGCAATTGATCAAAAAAAATTAACTATTGAAGAAGCAAGGAAATTAATGGATCAAATCGAAATTAGTCTCAGAAAAAGTAGTTATTTATCAGAATGACTATCTAATATTTTTTGCAAATGATTTTTAGCATAATCTAGAGCATCACTTAACTTATCAATATCTTTAGCACCTGCTTGAGCAAAGTTAGGCTTTCCTCCTCCACCTCCCGAACAAATTCTTGCAATCTCATTAATTAATTTACCTGCATGCAATCCTATTTTTACTGCATCATCACCTAAAGAAACTACAAATAACAACTTTTTATTTTCTGGATTTGGTATTCCCCCAAGAATCACTATTGCTTTATTTCCCAAATGAGAAGTTAAATTAAGTGCTGCAGATTGCAAAGAATTCCCATCTAAGCCATCAATCTGACTTACTAATATTGAAAAAGAATTTACTATTTCTGCTGATGATTTTATAGAAGAGTATTTAAAATATGCAATTTCATCTTTCATTTTTTGTATCTCTTTATTCTTATTAATAAGCTCTGCTTGTAAATTATGAACCCTTTCAAAAAGTTGATTAGGATTTGCTTTTAACAAATCACTTAATTGATTTACTAAAGCATTTCTATCACTGAAATACTCTAATGCTGATTGGCCTGATAATGCTTCGATTCTTCTTACTCCAGCTGAGATTCCTTCCTCACTAATTATTTTGAAAGAACCTAATTCGGATGTAGTTTTAACATGTGTGCCACCACAAAGTTCCATTGAAACTCCTGGTACATTAACAACTCGCACTTCATCATCATATTTTTCTCCAAACATGGCGACTGCGCCCTTTTCAAGAGCCTCACTCTTAGACATATTTTTTATTTCTAGGGCATGATTTTCCATAATCCAAGAGTTAACTAAAATCTCAATCTTAGAAATTTGATCTTTAGAAATAGGATTAGAGGAATTAAAGTCAAATCGTAATTTATTAAAAGCTACTAATGAACCTTTTTGTCCAACACTTTCATTAACAACTGATTTAAGTGCAGATTGTAATAAATGAGTAGCTGTATGATTTGCAGCAGCCTTAGCTCTATTAGAGGAACTAACATTAGTCTTAACTTTTTGTCCAATAGTTAATATTCCTTTTTTGATCGTTCCATAATGTAAAAAAATATTTTTCTTACGAATAACATTATCAACCAAGACCTCTACATCTTTTGAAAATATCGTTCCAATATCGCAAACTTGCCCGCCAGATTCTCCATAAAAAGTTGTCTGATCAAGAACAATTAAAATTTTCTGACCTTCACTTGCTTGCTTAACTAATGTTGAATCCAAGAATATACCTTTTATTTCAGCTTCCGAAAGGAGTGACTCATAACCATTAAAAACAGTTTTGTTAAAAAGATCTATTTCTCGCTCTAATGATCCCTCTAATGTCAAATCAATATTACTTGAAGCAGCTTTAGCTCTCTCTTTTTGTGCATTCATTTCTTGTTCAAAACCCTTTACATCTACACTGATACTATTTTCTTCAGCAATTTCTACAGTAAGTTCTAAAGGAAATCCATAAGTATCATAAAGTTCAAAAGCTTTAAAACCAGAAATTAATTTTTGCCCTGAAGAAATTAACTCATCTAGCAATTTCTCTCCTCTTCCAAGAGTTTCTCTAAATCTTATTTCTTCAATTTTTATCTCATTCAAAATTAAATTATTATTATTTTTTAAATCAGGATAATTATTTTGCATTAAATTGATCCCGACATTAGCAATATGAGGTAAAAATTCATTTGTTATACCTAATAATCTCCCATGTCTGACCATTCTTCTAATAAGCCTTCTTAATATATATCCCCTGCCAAGATTACTCGCTGCTACTCCATCAGAAATTAAATGAATAACAGCTCTCGTATGATCTCCAATGATTTTTAAAGAAATTTTGTTTTTATCATCTGAAGAAAAATAATCAATATTTGCAATCTCACAAATTTTTTGAATGATAGGAAAAATTAAATCTGTCTCATAATTATTTTGCTTTTTTTGTAGTATTTGAGCCATCCTTTCAAGACCCATTCCTGTATCAATATTTTTAAATTTTAAATCTGTCAATTTTCCATTAGGATCACGATTATATTGCATAAAAACAAGATTATAAAATTCAATAAAACGATCTCCATCTTCTAAATCAATATTCTGCAGACCCTTCTCAGGATGAAAATCATAATAAAGTTCTGAACAAGGTCCACATGGACCTGTTTTGCCAGATGACCAAAAATTATCTTCCTCTCCTAGTTTCACTATTCTATCTGGATGAATACCAATTTCATCTCTCCAAATTTTTGCAGACTCTTCGTCTTCGTGAAAAACACTCACAATTATATTTTCAACAGAAAGTTGATAAATATTAGTAACTAATTCCCAAGCCCATTGAATAGCCTCTCGTTTAAAATAATCTCCAAAAGAGAAATTACCAAGCATTTCGAAAAAAGTGTGATGTCTAGCTGTAACTCCAACGTTTTCTATATCGTTTGTTCTGATGCACTTTTGGCTAGATGTAGCCCTTTTTGATGGTCTTTCTTTTAAACCCAAAAAAACTGGTTTAAAAGGTAGCATTCCAGCAATTGTGAGCATAACCGTAGGATCTTCTGGAATCAAAGATGCACTTGGAATGATTTTATGTAATTTTTCACTGTAAAATTTTAAAAAAGCATTTCTTATCTGATCACCAGTAACTATTTTTTTAATTAGTTGAGATGTCATTTATCCTGAATAAGAACAATAAAAATTAAAGAAAAGCGTAATTTCGGTTATTTCGCAAAAATAATCACGCGAATTTATATTCTATATAACTAAAGTTAATATATAAAGCTAATTTTCTTATGATAACCTCTGCCCAGACAAGTAATTCTAAATTGGCACAAACTAATAACAATTTGACGGTTCAATCTCAAAACTTTGCTGATGATTCTTGTGCTATAAGATCTTTAGATTGGGATCGCAGTAGATTTGATATTGAATTTGGTTTAAGAAATGGAACTACTTACAATAGTTTTATTATTAAAGGCGAGAAACTAGCAATTATTGATACTAGTCACGCAAAGTTCGAAGAATTATGGTTTGAAGAATTACTGAAAAAGGTAAATCCGCAAGAAGTTGATTATCTAATTACAAGCCATACAGAACCTGATCACTCTGGTTTAATAGGTAATCTTTTAGAGTTAAACCAAAATATCACAGTAGTTGGATCAAAATTAGCCCTTAAATTTATTGAAGATCAAATACATATTCCCTTTAAGCGTCTAGAGGTTAAGAGTGGAGAGTTTTTAAATCTTGGGACTAATCCTGATAGCGGTTTAGAACATAATATTGAATTTATAAGTGCACCAAATTTACATTGGCCAGATACCATATTTTCATATGATCACAGCACACATGTTCTCTATACATGCGATGCATTTGGACTCCATTATTGTTCTGACGAATTTTTTGACACTGATCAAAAAGAAATATATGAAGATTTCCGTTTTTATTACGATTGCCTTATGGGTCCAAACGCTAGAAGCGTTCTGCAGGCAATAAAAAGAATAGATAAGCTACCTGAAT
>QCQY01000032.1 GCA_003209475.1 Prochlorococcus sp. AG-459-B06 | reverse complement strand
AATCTCAATGGTATTTACGCAAAGAAGACACTTTTTACATTAAATTAAGTTGATTTTGGATAATATGTAATCTTGTTAGTTTTTCTGAATAAAGAAAGCCTTCCTGGCCCTGCACATAGAAAGTAGAGAGAAATAGCCCCATATATAAAAGACAATTCAAAAGCATAATTATGACCTTCAACCACTGCAAGAGGAAAGCCTTCTAATCCAGTATCAAGGAAATGAAAATAAACTGCAAATGCCATGGTGGAGAATAGACCAAGAGAAGAAAGCCTCGCAAAAATCCCTAAAGCCAATCCTACTGGGCATACCAATTGTGTAATTGCTGCTCCAAAAGTCCAAATAACAGGATCACCTGGCAAAAATGGAAAGTACTTACCAACTACAAACTCGGCAAAACCCTGAGGATCCTGAAGTTTCTCGAGGCCATGATGAATCATTAAAGCACAAAAACCTATTCTTAAAACAAAAATAGATAGTTCTCCAAGGATATTTACTTCTGACCCAGAAGATGAATTGGCTACTACAACTTCAACTTTTTGGGGCGCTTTAGTTCTATTCATACTTGCAGTTTGAACCTGATTAGTTTGTGCTTTGTCTTCCATACTTCATAAATTTTTCATTATTCTAGTTAATAAAGTAGATCTTTTGGAATTATCTGACTAATAAATTAAAAAAACTAAGCAAATTTATAAATGAATAACAAATTCAAGAAGCAATATCAATTAACTTTTCAATAACATCTGCAACAACCTTATCAGGAGTGGATGCACCTGAGGTAATTCCAACATTAATTTTTCCCTTAGGTAGAAAATTATTTTTAAGTTCTAATTCTGATCCTAGTGGTTTATGAAGTATTGAGTTTTCTTTAACTGATATCCTCTCTGGAGTATCAATGTGAAAAGAAGAAATATTTTTAGTAATTGCTATTTCTTGTAGGTGAGTAGTATTAGAAGAATTGAAGCCTCCAATAACTACTAAAATATCAAGGTCTTCATCAACCAATGAGAACATTGCATCTTGCCTTTCTTCAGTTGCATCACAAATAGTATTAAAAGCTAAAAAGTGACTATTTAAGTTTTCTGGTCCAAATTTCTTTAACATCGTTCTTTCAAAAACCTTCCCAATTTCCTCAGTCTCGCTCTTAAGCATAGTTGTCTGATTCGCAACTCCAACTCTATCTAAATCTTTATCAGGATCAAATCCATTAGAAAAAGCTTTAGCAAATTTGTTCATAAACTTATTTCTATTACCTCTCCCTAGAATATATTCAGAGACGTAGTTCGCTTCTTCTAAATCAAGTACAACTAAATATTTACCTGCGAATGAACTAGTAGCGAGAGTCTCTTCATGTTTAAATTTTCCGTGAATAATAGATGTGAAAACATGTTTTTTATGCTTTTCAACTGTATGCCAAACCTTAGAAACCCATGGACAAGTTGTATCAATGATATGACAACCTTTCTCATGCAAGAGTTTCATTTCTTGAACAGTAGCTCCGAAAGCAGGAAGTATAACAACATCCCCATTAGAAACTAAAGAAAAATCTTTAATTCCATTTTTAGCTGAGATGAATTTTACATTCATTTTTCTTAAATGATCATTAACCGAGGGATTATGAATTATTTCATTTGTTATCCAAATATTATCATTTGGGTAATGTCTTCTAGTTTCATAAGCCATTGCAACAGCTCTTTCAACTCCCCAACAGAAACCGAAGGCTTGGGCCAACTTAATATTTAGTCTGCCTTTAGTGTAAGTAAAATCATTATCCCTAATAGAACTTATCAAATCACTTTGGTAAGCTTCTTCTAACGCTTGAGCTCTTTTTGTTGGAGAATCGAAACCCCTTCTATTGTATCTATCAGAATGATGAAGGGATCTTCTAAAAGCTTGAGTATCCATTTTCCTATGTTACAACGTTTTAAATAATTTTTCGTAAAAAAAAAGAAACCTGACATAAGTCAGGTTTCTTAAATCAATTTTCAGTTAGATTATTTAGCAGATGCAAAGTCTGGATATGCTTCCATTCCATGCTCTCCTATATCTAAGCCTTGAGTCTCTTCCTCTTCAGATACTCGGATTCCGCCGAATAATCCTCCAATTACAGACCAGGCAATCCAGCAAGTAACTAGTGTCCAAATAGCATAAGCTGCGGCACCAAGAGCTTGAACTAGAAGAAGGGTAATACCTCCACCATTGAACAATCCCATACCTGCTCCATCGCCTTGTACAGCTGTACCCCAAAGACCGATAACTACAGTACCCCATACACCACAAACTCCGTGAACAGAGAATGCGCCAACAGGATCATCGATCTCAGCGGCATCAAGTGCTGCAACAGAAAATACAACTATAATTCCCCCTACTAGTCCTGCGAACCAGGCTCCAGCAAGAGTCATATCACCACAACCAGCAGTGATACTAACCAAACCAGCAAGGATTCCGTTAATTATCATTGTAAGGTCAGGCTTACCAGAAGTTAATGTTGAAACAATAGTTGCACCGATAGCTCCAGCTGCTGCTGCCAAAGTAGTTGTTACAGCAACATATGGGACCCATTGATCCATAGCAAGTTGAGAACCGGGGTTAAATCCATACCAACCTATCCATAGGACTAATGCACCTAAAGTAGCTATAGCCATATTGTGTCCTGGCATAGCTTGTGGTTTCCCATCAGAGTATTTGCCAATTCTTGGTCCAAGAAGCATAGCTCCTACAAGACCCGCCCATGCTCCAACTGAGTGAACAATTGAAGAACCAGCGAAGTCAACAAAACCTAAAGAATCAAGCCAACCACCATTCCATTTCCAGCTACCAGCAATTGGATATATAAATGCAGTTAATACAACAGCAAAAACAACAAATTCTCCAAATTTAACTCTTTCAGCAACAAGACCGGAAACGATAGTTGCCGCAGTTCCTGCAAATGCAGACTGGAACAAGAAATCAACAGTTGGGACTAATCCAGCATCAGTAACCATGTCAGCGGTAACTGTTGGATCAAAAAATAAGCCTCCAAAATAAAGCCATCCGTCAGCAACACTTCCTCCGTACATTAATGAATAGCCGATAAACCAATAAGAAGTTACAGCTAAAGCAAATACAAAGAGGTTTTTAGCAAGGATGTTTACTGCGTTCTTAGAACGACACATACCTGCCTCAACCATAGCGAAACCGGCGTTCATGAAGATCACTAAAATAGTAGCGATCAAAAGCCATAAATTGTTAGCAAGAAAAGCTGCATTCAACTCAGGTAAATCAGCTGCATGAGCTGAAAGATTAAAAATACCTAAACCAAACAAAGCTAGGGGAACAGTTGCAAGCCACAAAATAGAGCGGTTTGAACTAAATCCTCGAATACTCCTCAAAAGGAGCATAGGTCCATTAACAAGACTTGCATCTTGTAATTTGGACCTAGAGCGCCTTTGAGGCGTTTGCAAAGCAGTGGTCATAAAAAAAAATTAGATCTGCAAAAAAACAGTTTGTGCTGTTTCCTTTCAAATTTAAATTTATTCAAAAAACTTATCAGTGTCTAGTAGTTGTTTATACCAATTTTATAGTTGCACCTTAAAAAATTATTTGTTAAATTTGAAAATTATTTTTTTTGAATTTCAGATTATCAAGTTTTTTTGATTATTTTAAAGGTTTAATTCCATTCCAGGTTACGTGATCTTTATGAAATACAAACGAGCAAGGTATGGTAATCATACCTGCACTGGAAGATTCTCTAAAAAGCTTGCCATATAAGGGATCTGCCTCATCTCCTGGAGTGAAAAATTCTGCATCTTTTCTGGTTATACAGGGTACTAAAACGCTTTTACTTTCAGGAATCAGTTCTTTTAATTCTATTAAGTGTTTTTGGCCCCTTTTCGTTACTGTATCTGGGAATAGAGCTACATTTTCTTTAATCCAAGTCGTATTTTTTACTTCTATGTAAATGTTACGTTTATCAGGATTTGAAGATTTTGGAGTTAAAAAAAAGTCGATTCTGCTTTTTTTATCTTTTCCATAAGGGATTTCTGATTTAATTGTCTCTATTTCTCCTATTATTTCATTTAGCAAATTTTTCTCAATAACCATTTTGATTAACTTATTTGCAAATAGGGTATTAATACCCACCCAAACCTCTTCATTTTTTGCGTCTAATACACATATCTGTTCCCAGGTAAAAGGTAATTTTCTTTTTGGAGAAGAGGAAGCACTTATTCTTACTTTTGCCCCCTCACTCAAAAGTCCCTTCATTGGGCCTGTGTTAGCACAATGAACAGTTACTACTTTTCCACTTTCTAATTTTATATCTGCAAGAAACCTTTTATACCTCTTGATTAAAACCCCTTCGATTAATGGATCAAATTCAAGTATCCGAACATTCATAAATATGTCGTTAGTTAGAAATCAAATATAATTGAAATTTAAACATCTTGAAATATTTAGATAAATCCAAATGCATTCATTTTTAAAAAATAATGTTTTTTCAATTTCATTTGGTACTAGTCTAAGTAAATTAGTCGGATGTATAAGACAAATATTTATAGCTGCTGCTTTTGGAGTTGGGGTAACATACGACGCGTTTAATTATGCCTATATAATTCCTGGTTTTTTGCTAATAATCATTGGAGGAATTAATGGTCCCTTACACAACGCAGTTGTTGCAGTTTTAACTCCGCTTAACAAAAAAAATGGAGGAATTATTTTAACTCAAGTAAGCATAAAACTTTCAATATTATTATTCATTTTAGCCATATTGATTTACTCGAATTCCAGTTTATTAATTGAATTATTAGCTCCCAATTTAAGTTCGGAAGCTAAATCTATTGCTGCTTACCAATTACAAATTCTTACGCCTTGCATCCCTTTATCAGGCTTCATAGGTTTAAGCTTTGGAGCCTTAAATTCCCAAAGAAAATTCTTTTTATCAAGTATAAGTCCAGCGATAACAAGCCTAACTACTATTTTTTTTATTTTATTTAGTTGGATTTTCAACCAAGAGAATACATCTTCTAATTTCTTTACTTACACAGGATTACTAGCTTTTGCAACTTTGACAGGAACTTTCATTCAGTTTGTTATTCAAATTTCGGAAATAAAAAAAATTGGTCTCTTAAGATTTGAGTCAACCTTCAATTTATTTAAAGATGAAGAGAGGAGGATTTTCAAACTAATTATTCCAGCATCTATCTCATCAGGCCTAAGTCAAATTAATGTTTTTATCGATATGTTTTTCGCTTCAAGCTTTCAAGGAGCAGCATCTGGACTAGCTTACGGAAACTTTCTCATTCAAGCCCCATTAGGGATATTATCTAACTCTTTGATTTTGCCCTTACTTCCAAAATTCTCTAAATTGAGAAGTGATAAAGACGATAGAGGTCTCCAAAAACAATTGATTTCTGGAATAGAGTACTGTTTCCTGTCAGCTATTTTTTTAACCGGATTTTTCATAACATTCAATAATCAAATCGTACAATTAGTTTTTCAAAGAGGATCTTTTGATTATTCAGCGGCTTTAAAAGTAAAGAATATATTAATTGCTTATGCAGTTGGCATACCTTTTTATCTTTATAGAGACTTATTAGTAAGAACTTACTATTCAATAGAGAAAACAAACTTCCCTTTTAAGTCTTCATTTGCAGGGATAATATTTAACATTTTTTTTGATTGGTTTTTAATTGGTGCCCCAATTAAGAATTTTGGGAATCTTTCTCCGTATAATTTCGGAGTTGTAGGAATAATTTTATCTTCAGTAATAGTCAACTTTGTAATTTGTATTTTACTTTCTTTTAATCTGCGAAATGAAGATATCAATTTGCCTAACTTGGATTTATTTAGGAAAATCAGCCTAATGTTATTAGCAACATTTATAGATAGCACATTTTGTTTTACTATTCTCAAAACTACAAAAAACTCCAATTCAAATCTGGGAGAATTTTTATTATTAATATTTGGATCTCTAACTTTTTTTGTAATTTATTTTTTACTTACTAAATACTTGAGAGTAAATAAATATAAATTCTATAAAAATAAGATTTAGTTTTCAAAAAAACTTTCCAAAATCTCCTCTAATTCTAGAATTTGTGAAGTAGTTATTAAATTAATCAGTGGAATGCTGTTAACACCATCCCCTACTTTTACTTTTATTGCTTTCAAACTCATTTTTGCAGCCTTCATTGAGCCTTGATCTTTATTGCTTAAACACTCAATAGCAAGATGTCTTGCTAGGCCAGCATCTCCAAGATACAAGTTCCATTTTTCTATTTTTATAAAAAGCTTTTCGGAAATACAATTTTCTAGATCACTTATTAGTATCTGAGAGTCCATAAATATTAAATTGATTTAGGAAGATTGCTTTGAAGTATCTTTAGGTTTTTTTATAATTACGACAAATAAATGGGAGGCCAAAATAACTGACCAGAAAATTGCAAAATTATTAAAAAAAACTATCTCATACTTTATTTCTTTTAAAAGCCATGTGCCACTTACAATCGCAGTAAATATCATACAGTGAATAACAAAATTTACTATTCGAGAAAAATGTTTATAGATGGGATCTTCTAAATCACCATTTCCGTACCACTTTATAGGCATATCAATAATTAGATTGTTAATAATAGATATTTTACCCGAAATCTAGTTGACTAAGAGACCCTGAAACAGAGATATTACATAATTATGCGCCTGTAGCTCAGTGGATTAGAGCACCTGACTACGGATCAGGGTGTCGGGAGTTCGAATCTCTCCAGGCGCGTTTAAAATTCTGAAATATTCTTTTTATATTTTTCTAAAAAATATCGTCTATATTATGAGTATTACTTATCAAATTCAATGAATATCCTCCAAAATCTTAAAGAAAGTGATCCAGTAATATCCAATTTTATTAACTCTGAAAAAAATAGGCAGGAAACTCATCTTGAGTTAATCGCAAGCGAAAATTTCGCATCAATTGCCGTCATGCAGGCTCAAGGATCAGTCCTTACAAACAAATACGCAGAGGGATTACCTCAAAAAAGATATTACGGGGGATGTGAATTTGTTGATGAAATCGAAGAATTAGCTATTCAAAGAGCGAAAAAATTATTCAATGCAAATTGGGCTAATGTGCAACCCCATAGTGGAGCACAAGCAAATGCTGCTGTTTTCCTAAGTTTACTTAAACCTGGCGACACAATCCTTGGAATGGATTTATCTCATGGTGGACACCTAACTCATGGATCTCCAGTAAATATGAGTGGTAAGTGGTTTAATGCAGTTCACTATGGTGTTAACAAAGAAACTAGTGAATTAAATTTTGATGAAATAAGAGAAATAGCACTTGAAACAAAACCAAAATTGATTATATGCGGATATTCAGCTTATCCAAGAACAATCGATTTTGAATCATTTAGAAAAATTGCAGATGAAGTTGGTGCATTCTTGATGGCTGATATTGCACATATAGCAGGTCTTGTAGCAAGTAAACTTCATCCAAATCCAATTCCTTATTGTGATGTAGTAACAACAACTACTCATAAAACATTAAGAGGGCCTAGAGGAGGTCTTATATTGTGTAAAGATGCAGAATTTGGAAAGAAATTCGATAAATCTGTTTTCCCAGGGACTCAGGGGGGTCCCTTAGAACATATTATTGCAGCTAAAGCAGTTGCATTTGGAGAAGCCTTACAGCCAGATTTTGTTAATTATTCCCAACAAGTAATAAAAAATGCCCAAGTTCTAGCTTCAACTTTAATAAATAGAGGTATTGATATC
>QCQY01000031.1 GCA_003209475.1 Prochlorococcus sp. AG-459-B06 | reverse complement strand
GCTTTTCTAAGTCTAAGGAGTCAATCTGAGACAATATCTCATCTTTTTGAATATTATTTTGAATAACTTCCTCTTCAATTTTCCTTTTTGTTATTTCCAAAGGATTAATTTGATTTTTTATACTTTCAAGCTCAGCATTTAATTTTATACTTTGTTTTGAGAATTCTCCAGATTCTCCAGCCGCATCAGAAAGTTTTTTTCTGGATAGTTTGTGTTTTAAAGTGAGATCATCAATTTGCAAGATCAATTGATTCAAAAAATTATCATCGAAATTTTCTTGTCTCATCTTTTCTGACTCGATATTCCTCTTAGAAATTGCAATTTCATCTCTCTGCTTTTGTAATTTAATGCCTTCTTCTTTATTTAGACTTGATGTCCTATCAAGTTCTCTCAAGCTAGAATTAATACTTCCAATATCAGAATTCACTTTTATCAAAGTATCCTCTCCCTTCTCCTTAAGCTCATCAACCAGTATTTTCAAAGCATCTTCTAAGACTGATATTTCTTTACTAATAGATACTTTTTGTTTATTAAATAAGATTTTATTTTTTTCAATTTCACTTTCTTTTTTTTCTATAGATTCAACATTCTTAACTTGTTTATCAAAAATAAGAACTTTCTCTAATTCCGTTATTTGTAGTAGTTTTGCCTTTAATTCTTTATATTGCTTTGCTTTTTCACATTCTTTTTCAAGTTTATTCTTACTAGATTGCAATTCATTTTCTAAAATTTCACATCTTTCTTGTCTTTCGAAAACGTCATTTAATTTTGAATTAGTTTGTTCTATTCTTGTATCAAAAAGTGCGACTCCTGCTAATTCATCAATAAGATTTCTCCTCTCCTTATTGTTCATTGATACTATTCTTGTTACATCACCCTGCATAACAACATTGCTGCCCTCAGGATCAACACTAATATCTCTTAATATTCTCTGTATTTGTTGCAAGGTACATTGTTTTCCATCAGAAGTATAAGTAGAAGAATAAGAACCCCCTGGCATAAGCCTTAATTTTCTAGAAACTAGCCATTCTTTTTGACCTTTATTAAGGGCAATTTCTTCTTCTTCTAGTTCCAAAGGCGGAAGGTCCTCTCTGGGAGACCAATCTTGGATATTAAATTTTACCGATACAGAAGTTTCTGATGACTTACCCTCTTTAACTTTGGAGTTATTTATTAGATCTGGTAATCTTTCAGCCCTCATCCCTCTACTATTAGCTAGACCTAAACAGAATAAAATTCCATCTAAAATATTACTTTTCCCAGAACCGTTTGGACCTGTAACCACAGTAAAACCTTCTTCAAGAGGAATTTTTACATTTCCCCCAAAAGATTTAAAATTTTCAAACTCGACCTGATTGATATGTACCAATCTCAAGTCTCAATAGCTAAATAAGAATAACTAATTTGCAAAAATTCTCAATAGAAATATTACGTTTATTTATAAATGAATATTAAAATTTTTTGCTTAATCTACAAGAATTACCCGAAATTTCAAACAAACCATAAAGAAGTTCACCATCCAAAATGAATCGATAAAATTCAGAGTCCAATTTATCAGAAACACTTTTAAATATTCCATGATCAATTCTTTTTACAAACCCTCTATTATCAGAAAGTTCATGTTCTATCCTGGTTAACCATACAAGTCTATGATTTGGCTGCTTAGAAATTTCTATAAAAGATTGATTTAATAAAGGTAGTTTTAAAAATTTCCAAGTTAAACAATCTACTCCATTTTCTACAAGAAAATCATAATGAATATCGAAAGAGTTGGCAGAATAAACTTTATGTTCAAGCAAAACCCATTTATTCATTATCTTATTGACAAATAAATCGAATCTATTTTCAAAACAAAGTTGAGATAAAGATATATTTCTTAAAGATGGTTCCTGTTATTTAATTACTTGCATCAGGAACAAATCTTAAAGCGATGAATAGCAAACTTCCAGCTCCAGCGATAGCTGCAGCTACTAATCCAAAATCTGTAGGGATTGTGCGAGATGCAAAAATTAATGATGCAAATGTAATATCCATGATGAAATTTAAACTCATTTAATAAATTCAGTAATAGCTTAACAAAACCTTCTTGCAGAACAGAGTAGATAAATAAAATGTAAATAAACTTTTATATGTTTTTATTCTATATAAATCGAACAATTCTTTAGATAAGGGTTCCAAATTAAGAAAATAGGGTCTAATCTTAAAATAAATAAGTTTAAATAATGGAGTCTTACCATCCTCCCAAAGAAATAGAAGAAAAAGACAATAACTCTGATCTTCCTGAAAAAGAAGTTATTTCGGAAAAATGGTTACTCGAAAAAATTGACAGTTTAATACCTTTAATAAAAGAAAAATGGCCTAACATTGCACAACACACCCTTGATGCCACAAAAGGGAGTATTGATGATTTAGTTGAAGTGATAGCTAGCCATAGTGGAACCTCAGTAATTGGAATAAAAAGCCAACTATTTGAAATCATTGATTCAATAAGAGAAAACAATTGGGAAATATCAGAAAAAATTGAACCTATAGAAAGTCAATTAGAAGAATTATTAGAAGAACTTAACAATACACTTAGACCAAAAATAGAAAATCCAATAAGAAAAAAACCACTATTATCTATTGCTATTGCGGCTGGTATTGGTTTACTAATAGGAACTCTTCTTAACAGTGGCAGAAAATAATATGGAAAAACCAAAAAATAAAAACTTTGCAAATACCGCCTCCAGAATTTCAGCGATCGCAAGTTCAGTGATGGATTTGCATGTAAGAATAGCTCTTCAAGAAGTAGATAGAGAAAAAAGAAGATTAATTAGTGGTGGAATATTTTTGGCAATTGGCAGCATATTATTACTATTAGTACTAATTTGCATCCATATTATTTTTTATCTTTTTCTAACGAAATATAATAACTGGAATATTGAATATAATTTATTACTAATAATATTTATCGATTTATTTCTTGCAGGCTTAAGTTTGAAGCTTGGAGGAAAATTAGCCAAAGGACCTTATCTTCCTCAAACATTAGAGGGTTTAGGCAAGACAACAAAGGCCGTTTTAGGCAAAAAATAATTAGCGTATTAAATACTTTATCCATCTACAATCTATTCCCCCATTACTAACGGGAATTTTCAATGAAGATTTCATTTTCAAATATTTTGTTAGTTTCGGATTTCCACTTAGCAACCAAAATTCCCAACCTGAAAAATTATTCTTTAGGAAGATTCCCATTTGTTCATATAAACAAATCAATTCATTTTCATCGCCTAATTTTTTGCCGTATGGAGGATTACAAAGAATGATCCCAGGTGTACATTGTAATTGAAGTTCTAAGAAATCATTATTTATAAGTTCAATATAATTTTCGAGTCCAGCCAATGATATATTTACTTTCGCCTGTTCAAAAACCTCTGGATTAATTTCACAGCCTATTATGGTTGATAATTTTTCATAATTTATAATTTTATTTTTTGCCTTATTTTTTTCATTAAGATAAATATCCCTCCTAAAGTCCAACCAATTCTCAAAAAGATATACTTGATCAGTATTTATAGGAACTTCAAGAAATTGGTTAACTGCCTCAATTAAAAAAGTTCCTGAGCCGCACATAAAATCAATTAAAGGGACTTTGCCATTCCATTGAGTCATATTTATTAATCCAGAAGCTAAATTTTCTTTTAAAGGGGCATTTCCAACTGCGGGTCTATAGCCTCTTTTGTGTAAGCTTTGCACACTGCTTTGAAGACTGATAATTGCTTTATTATTATTTAAATGAAGATGAATGATAAAATCAGGATTTTCTAAAGAAATATTTGATCTTTTATTCCAAACTGCCTTTTGCAAATCAGTTATAGAATTTTTGACTTCAAGAGCAGTGAAATGTGTATGACTTAAGGAAGATGTTCTCCCAGTTACTTGAACATTAAAAGTTTTTTCATAGTGTAACCAATTTAACCAATCAAACGAATCTCTAACCCCTTCATATAAAGATTGCTTGTCATAGCAATTAAAACTGGTAATTTCTCTATAAAATCGAAAAGCTAATCTGGAATAAAAATGAACTCTATAAAAAGTTTCAAAATCACATTCAAAATTAATAAATCTTTTATAAGTATTAATATTAAAGCCACCTAAATTTGAAATTTCTTTAGCTAAATATTTCTCTAGTCCTTCTGGAGCTGATGCCACTACATTCATGTACGATAAAAACTTAAAAAAACTATTCAATACTCATTTTGCCTGTCAGAATATAAATGTCCAATTGGACTAGGTGATCTCAACCGATGTTTCGGACAGCGGTTCGATTCCGCTCAACTCCACTATTTGGGGTTGTAATGGTTTCGACGGGGCATAAGGAAGGTGACTGAAGCCGGCTCGGTTAGAGCAAAAACACAAATGCTAACAAAATCGTTAGTTTCTCCCGTCAAACAGCACCAGTTGCTGCTTGATCCTAAAGGAGATGGGGTTATATCAGCCTTATCAACCAAATGATACAAGGAGTCTGGAAGGACTCCACTTTTTTAAATAACTAAGAAGTTGTAATAGATAATTTATTAGTGTGTAAATATTGCTGCAAATGCTTGTATTAAAAATAATTTTTTTAATCTTATAAGTATAAATACTGAGAAGATAAGTTTTAAAATAATTTATCTTATTAAAAACTCCAATCATGCAAAATGGAATCTAATAAAAAACTGAATGACTTGATAATAAATCTCAAACCAAAAGTTATTAGATTTACTGGCGAAAAATTTCCCAATGAACTATGGAATAGTGGTTGTCAAATAAAAAAAATTAAGGAAATATCTAGCTAAAAATTTCATTAAATGCTTGAAAAAGGATTTTTAGGCATTTTTTTTAAACATTTTTTTGACAATTCCTGAAGTACTTTAAATTCACTTTTATTTAAATTCCACTTGAATACATTAGATACATCTATAACTTGAGATTTTTTTCGCATTCCAACGAGCGGAATAGCTCCTTGATAACAACACCAATTAATTGCTACTTGCGCTTGGGAAACTGATCTTTGCTTTGCAATTCTTTTTAAACACCTCCGCAATTCATATGTTGGTTTTTTATAGTTTTCAAATAATGCATTGCGAATAAAACTTTTTTCTTTATTCTGTTCTTTATCTGGATCAATACAAAGTATTCCAAAGGACAAAGGACTATAAGCAAAGAAATCAATATTATTTTCGTCGCAAATTTTTTTTACCTGATATTGTTTTCCTAAATCGGGAGCAAGCAAAGAAAACTGTATCTGAACACTCTTTAGGCTCTGATCTCTTTTTGCTAAGAAATTAATTAATTTCATCAATCTTTTAGGGCCTATATTTGATAAGCCTATTTGAAAATCAAAGCCTTCATCTTTTAAATCGCAAAGATTATTCAACAGCCCTAATTCCTGCCAAGGATTGTATTTTGCAGTTGACCAATGTAATTGCACTATATCTATTTTGTTATTAAGTCTTTCTAAACTTTTCAAAAAAGGTTTATTAAAACCTCTGTTACCTATTCTCCAGGGATAAGGTGCAAGTTTGGTTGCTACTTGAATTCTTTTTTTCTTTGCTGAAGGAGTATTTAGTAGAAATTTTCCTATCAACAATTCACTTCTACCCTGAAGATTCCCAGTACCGTAAGAATCTGCAGTATCAATTAGATCGAAACCTCTTCGTAACGCTTCATTATATGTCTCACGTAAATCATCGTCATTTATAGATTGGTAATTCCAGAAAAGCTTATTCCCCCAAGACCACGTACCTAATCCAATTCTTTTCTTCACTAGCCAATTTAAATAAGGAACTTTATAAGGTTATCTAACAATATTAACTTCTTTAAAATATTTCAAAAAATAAGTTTTAAAGCATTAAAAATCAATTTCTCTTGACATTAAGAAATTATTCTCCAAAGTAAGAGAAATAAAAATAAAAAATTGTTCATTACCGTTTGCGGACAAAAAGGGGGGGTGGCCAAGACCTGTACAAGTATTCACCTTGCTAGTGTTTGGCATTCTGAAGGTAAAAAAGTTTGCATAGTCGATGCCGACAAGAATAGATCTGCTTTAGCATACGCATCAAGAGGCAATCTTCCATTTCCAGTTTTCCCCGTCAGTTCAGCTGCTAAAGCATCAAGATCATCAGAAATTGTAATAACTGATGGCCAGGCTAGCAGTGATCAAGAAGAACTTAAACACTTAGCGTATGGTTCAGATTTAGTTATCTTACCTACAACTGCAAAAGCAAGATCAGTAGAATTAACTGTTGAACTAGCTAATTTATTAAGCAACTTAAAAGTTAACCATGCTGTAGTAATAGTAAAAGTTGATTTTAGACAGCAAAAAGCAGCGCAACAAGCCAAAGCAGCTCTAGAAAATTTTGGTTTATATGTTTTTGATACATTTATACCCTTACTTTCAGCATTTGATAAAGCAGAAGCCTCGGGCAATGCTGTATTTGAAGCTGTAGACGATTTAGGTAGATCAGATCCGCGTCGAATGACGGGCTGGTCTGCTTATTGTTCAATTGCCTCACAAATTCCATGCCTGATTTCGAAGCCCTCATCCGACACCAACAACTTAAACAACCAACAACCAATCAGCGCTTAAAAGTAGTTGATTCTCCTAATTTTGAAAAAGAAGAAAACGAAGAAGCAATAATTAGACAATCTGGATTATTAGTTAATTTTTTTGGAGGTTTTATAGGCTCTGTAATTGGAACTTTAACAATACTGTTTCTTTATATGAATGAATATCTACCATTGGATTTACTAAAACTTAAGTAGTATATTCCGAGTTTATTTCAACATATTTTTTAGAAAGATCGCACCCCCAAGCTGTGCCTTTCGATTCGCCAGAATTTAGATTAATCATAATTTTTACAATATCATCTACTAAATATCTACCTTTCATTCTGGACTTAATATAGTCTGTGACTTTTTGTGGATCATATTTATTTAACTTGCCGTTTTCCAAAATCTGAGCGTTTCCTATATACAAGTCAACATCATTTAAATTAAATTTCACTCCAGAATTACCTGCAGCAGAAATTATTCGTCCCCAATTTGGATCACAACCATGTATGGCAGTTTTTACCAAGGCAGAATTACAAATAGATTTCGCGAGCATAATTGCATCATCTGTATTTTTTGCTCCTTGAACCAAAACTTCTAATAAACAATTTGCTCCCTCTCCATCCCTTGCAATATTTTTTGCCAAGTTCTGACATACAATATCAATCCCTTGTTGGATAATTGGAAAAAACTTTTTTTCAATTTTCTCTCCTGCATTTATTCCAACAAAAGAATCATTTGTGCTTGTCTCTCCATCAACTGATATTGCATTAAAAGATTTTTTAACCGCAATAGCAGTCATTTTGTCCCATTCTTCTTTTTGAATACTCGCATCACAGGTTAGAAAAGCAAGCATTGTAGCCATGTTGGGGTAAATCATTCCTGAACCTTTTGCAAATCCTGCTATTTTTATTTTTCTACCTTGAATAATCGTCTCTATTGACACTTTTTTCAAAGTCAAATCAGTAGTTAAAATTGCTTCTGCTGCATTTTCAAAATTATTACCCTTTAAATCACTAACTAAATTCGGTAAATTTTTTACTAAATCATTTATTTTTATTGGAACACCAATTACACCAGTTGAGCACATTAAAACTTCTTCTTCTTTTATTCCTAAAAGTTCCGCAATCATTCCTGTAGCAATTTGAAAATGTTGAATGCCAAGATTTCCTGTACATGCATTTGCTTGACCAGAATTAATTAGTATTGCTCTTACAAAACCTGAAGTTGTTTTAATCCTTTCCTCACAAATATCCACACAAGAGGCTCGAACTATTGATTGGGTAAACATCCCACTAAAAATACTTCCTTCTGGAGCGAGTATTAGTGCTAAATCTTTTTTATTAGAAGCTTTTAAACCAGCAGATATCCCAGCAAAAAGAAACCCCTTGGGTGTTACCTTACTGTCATCAACAAACGACCAATTGGAATCTATTTGGCTCAAACTTTTTGGTATTTTAATTCATACTAACTACTCTTTAATACTAAAGAAACTAAGTAATTAGATTATTATTAATTATATGGATATTCTTCAAAAATTAAAAAATAACCAAAGAAGGATTGGTTTAACAGGAGGTATTGCAAGTGGGAAGACAACCATAACTAATTACATT
>QCQY01000030.1 GCA_003209475.1 Prochlorococcus sp. AG-459-B06 | reverse complement strand
TCTGTTAGAAATAGTAGATTGCAAAGACGATTTGACGTTGATGTTCTGGAATTGCAACGGAATGGAAAAGTTATTCTTCCTCCTTTGGCTGATAGAAAGATTGAACCGGATGATAGATTAATAATCCGCGTTACAAGGGCAGACTTATTCAGACTGCAGCAAGAACATACCATTCTGTTAGGAGAGAACAAAGCATCTTTCGATGGAGCTAATGTTTTCTCAGATGATGAAGGTACTAAGACCTTTGAAGCCCTGTTACCAGCTGGTTCAACTCTAGCTGGCGCAAGTTTGAGAGAATTAAGATTTAGGCAGCGGCATAATGCAACAGTTTTAGCATTACGAAGAGGTCAACAAACTGTTCAGGAGAGATTAGGTCAAGCTGTTTTAAGGGCTGGAGATGTTTTATTATTGCAAGCACCGTTAGATTCAATAAGAGGTTTACAAGCTAGTAATGATTTGCTTATTTTAGATCAATTCGAAGATGACTTACCTTTTTTGATAAAAAAACCTATATCGATTGCAATTGCAATAGGAATGGTGGTTTTGCCTTCGGTTTCTAATATTCCATTAGTAGGTTCAGTTCTTTTAGCAGTCATTGCCATGGTCGCTTGTGGATGTTTAAGACCTGCAGAGATACAAAAATCAATTAGGTTAGACATCATTTTATTGTTGGGATCTTTATCATGCTTTAGTGTAGCTATGCAAGTAACAGGATTAGCAGATTTAATTGCAGTCAATCTAAACTTTGCCCTTGATGGAATGCCTCTGTATTTTGCACTAGTTGTAATTTTTGTATCGACAATTATTCTTACACAATTTATAAGTAATGCTGCTTCGGTTGCTTTGATTTTGCCTGTGGCTATTGAATTCTCAAATGTTTTAAACATTTCACCAAGCGCTTTAATAATGCTTGTTTTGTTCGGTGCAAGTCAATCTTTCTTGACTCCAATGGGTTATCAAACAAATTTAATGGTTTATGGTCCTGGAAGATATAGATTTTTTGATATCGCAAAATATGGAGCTGGATTGACACTTATAATGTCATTTACAGTACCAGCATTGATAATCCTAAATTACGGGTAATATCGTGAAATTCAAAAGTAAAGTGTATAAAATCAAAGAGGCTTACAAAAAGCTATCAGTACCCCAATTTACTATTGTTACTGGTTTGTTTATTATTTGCCTTGGAACTTTAATTTTGAGTTCACCATTATGTTCATCTTCAAAGGTTGGTTTGTGGGAAGCATTTTTTACATCTACTTCTGCAATAACCGTTACTGGCTTAACCATAATAGATATTGGTGTTGATTTAAATTTCTTTGGCCAAGTTTTTTTAGCTTTTATGCTTTTATCAGGTGGTCTAGGATTAATGGCTATTACGACATTTTTACAAGGGTTTGTTGTAAAGGGGACAAAGCTAAGAACTAGATTAGACAAAGGAAAGACTCTAGATGAATTTGGAGTTGGAGGAATTGGTCGAACTTTTCAAAGCATTGCTATTACTGCAATTAGTATCATGTCCTTCGGTGCAATTGTTTTATATTCTTTTGGATTTGTAGATATTCAAAATAATTGGGAAAGACTATGGTCCTCAATTTTTCACAGCATATCTGCATATAACAATGCCGGATTTTCTTTAAGGTCAAATAGTCTCCAAGACTATAGAGCAAATTATTTGGTTAATAGTGTTTTTATTTTTCTCATTGTTATGGGTGGATTGGGATGGCGGGTTATTGATGATATTTGGAGTAATAAAAAAAATCTTTCTTATAAAAAATTAAGCCTTCATTCCAGATTAGTTATTAGGACAAGTTTGTCTTTAATAGTATTCGGATCATTAGGATTATTTATCACTGAATCATTGTTAAATAGTCAATTTTTCAATGATTTGAATTTTTTTGATCGCTTAATGTCATCAATCTTTGAAACAGTAAGTGCAAGAACTGCAGGCTTTACAAATTACCCAATCTCCTTAAACTCTATATCAGATACTGGTCTATTGTTATTAATGACTTTGATGTTTATTGGAGCAAGTACCGGAGGCACTGGTGGAGGTATAAAAACAACTACATTTATCGCTTTAATGGCTGCAACTAGATCAACTTTAAGAGGTCAGAAAGATGTAATTATTAGCAATAGATTAATTTCAGATAAAGTTATTCTAAAAGCAGTTGGAATCACAGTTGGATCTTTGCTTTTTGTTCTTTTAATGGCAATGTTGCTAAGTACAACAAATACCTTTGTTAAGAAAGAATCTTTCACATTCCTAGAAATTCTGTTCACTTGTATATCTGCATTTGCAACTGTTGGTTTTGATATTGGTTTAACTGCAAAATTAAATCATTTCGGCCAATTTATTCTTATTGTAGGAATGTTTGTGGGCAGACTTGGTATCCTTCTGCTTTTAAGTGCACTTTGGCAGGCTCTTTATAAGAGTAGAATAGATAGACAAAAGAGAATTGGCTATCCTAGGGCTGATCTTTATGTTTAGGGTTGACTGAGTTTTATTATGGCTGATTGGTGGCAGTGGTCTCAAAAAAGAGAAAAAGAAGCCCTCACTTTTGCAGTTGTTGGAGTTGGAAGATTTGGAACTGCTGTTTGTAGAGAACTTATAAGTAATGGTGCAGATGTATTGGCTGCAGATTATTCGGAAAAAGCTATTGATGATTTGAGACAATTGGAACCTTCTATAGAGGCTAGAGTTGTAGATTGTACTGACGAAGAATCTATGAAGGAATCTGGAATTCTTGAAATGAATACTGTTGTAGTAGGTATAAGTGAACCTATCGAAGCAAGTATAACTACGACACTTATTGCTAAAGATAGTGAAGGCAGCAAAGTGAAAAGAGTAATAGCAAGAGCCACGAGTGACTTGCACGAAAAAATGTTAAAAAGGGTAGGTGCAGACAAAGTTGTCTTTCCTTCCAAAATGCAAGGAGAGAGATTAGGTTTAGAACTAGTCAGACCAAATCTAATTGAAAGATTGGAACTCGATAACCAAACTGGCATAGATGAAATAACTGTTCCAGAGGAATTTATTGGACGATCTTTAAGAGATTTGAATTTGAGGAAAAATTATTTAGTTAATGTTCTTGCAGCAGGACCCGCTGAAAAGTTAACAGTTAATCCACCAGCAAAATATATTTTAGAAAGAGGAAATATTTTGGTAGTAATGGGAAAAACTGCAGATTTACAGAAATTGCCTCAGAATTAAATTTTTTTAATCAGATTTTTTATAGTATCTAATTCTTTGAGGAGCTCTTTTTAATTTTCTTACGCTTTGTTTTTCAAGTTCGTCTCTAAATCTATCGGTATTTAAATTATTGTTTGAGAAAAATGATTTACCCTCTTTCTCGAAGTATTTTTTTATACCCTCTTGTATTAACACTTTTGCCATATTACTAACTGTTCTAGATTCATTATTGGCCAAAATAGTTAATTGCTCACATATTAATTCCGGTAGAACTACTTGAATTCTGGGGGATTTAGGCTTCCCATTGGTTGAGTTTTGCCGGGTAGCCATGCGTCAAAGTTGATAACTGTTACTTATAAGTATACACAGTTAGTCAAGGATACTATCTTTGTGTATATTATTAGTAAGGAAGTTTATGTCCGTATCAATTAATTGTTTTTATTACCCCATGAAAAATTCAAGAAAACTTGATTCTCCTAAAAGGTCGATAATTGATAAAAAGAAAAAAAGATTAGTTAATTCTGATTCTCACGATAATGAAAATAGTGATGTTTTGGTATCAGCTGTAATTAGTCCATATTTGTTAACTCATCTTCACCATATTCTTCAGCAATCTGAGTACTATGCTCAAAAAGATGGTAGAAAATCTCATGCAGCTAACTTTGCGAAACTAAGAAAAGTTTTATGTTTAGACGCAAGAAGTATGGCAGATGCCTCTGCAAAAGAAATAAAAGATTCGGATAATGATTTATCTTTTAATAAATATAATGAACAAAATGTAGCTTGAAGTAATAATCTATTAATAATATAGATTTTAAAATCATGTCCAGTAATGCTGAAAAGCTTTATAAGTTAATAGCCAATGATTCCAAAAAGAAAAAAAGTTTGTTTATGACAGCTTTAACTAATCCCAAAAAAGCCTTAGATAAAATATGCGACATTGGCAACGAGTTAAATATTTCCGTGACTAAAGAGGAGGTTATTAAATATTTGAGTACTATTGATGATGAGGCAACTAAAATGTGGTTGATCAAGGCTCGAGGAGGTCTTTAGGAAAAGGTTTCGAATAATTATTATTAGGATTATTAATTGGTTTTATTCTTTTGTTGTAGCCACCTCCACCAGCTAATGTCCAAAAAAACCAATAACTTGGGATTGCAAGAGCTGCAGCTATGAAAATCACTACAATCTGTTCTATTCTTTTCATTATTCAATTTTATTCCACAAAATATTTTTTAGTAAATAAGCCACAGATTTTGTAAATTCTATTTTAAAAAAGTGATTAGATTTGAAGGTGTAAGCAAAATTTATTCTACAGATGTTGTTTTAAAAAATGTTAATTGGGAGATCAAGAAAGGAGAAAAAGTTGGCTTAGTTGGTTCAAATGGTGCAGGTAAATCAACCCAATTTAAGATTTTAATTGGAGAGGAAGAGCAAACAAGTGGAGCGATCATCAAAGAGGGAAATCCAAAAATTGCCCATTTAAAACAGGAGTTTGATTGTAATTTAAATTTTTCAGTGAGACAGGAATTAGAAAGTTCTTTTAAAGATATACAAATTGTTGCCATTAAACTTTTAGAAATTGAGAATAAAATGAAATCTTTGGATATAAAAAAACATTCTGATGAACTCGAAATATTTGTAAATCAACTCGCAAACTATCAAGCAAAATTTGAAGCATTAGGTGGTTATAAAATGCAGTCAAATATAGAAAAAATATTACCAAAATTAGGCTTTTCTATAGAAGATGCTGATAAATTAGTTGGTAATTTTTCAGGTGGTTGGCAGATGAAAGTTGCCCTTGGAAAAATAATCTTACAAAAACCTGATTTACTTTTACTGGATGAACCAACCAATCATTTAGATTTAGATACTATTCTCTGGCTGGAAGAATATTTATCTTCGCTTAAGATCGCAATTATTATAATTAGCCATGATAGATATTTCTTAGATAAATTATGTAAAAAAATAATTTTTGTAGATAAAGGAACTTCTGAAATATATAATGGAAACTATTCTTCTTTTGTCGAACAGAAATCTTTAAATGAAGAATCACACAATAAGGCATATCAATTACAACAAAAAGAAATTGAGTTACAGAAGAAGTATATAGATAGATTTAGAGCTAGTGCAACTAGAGGTTCGCAAGCAAAGAGTAGAGAAAAACAATTAAAAAATATTTCTAAAATTGAGGCTCCTATAGCAAAATCAAAAAGTCCTGTTTTTAATTTTCCAGAGTGCCCTCGCTCAGGAAAATTAGTTCTAAATATCAAAAATTTGTCTCATAGTTTTGAAGATAAAATTCTTTTTTTAGATGTTAATTTAAAAATTTCTTCGGGGGAGAAAATAGCAATATTGGGACCTAATGGATGTGGTAAATCCACATTGCTTAAAATTATTATGAAAAAAATATCTCCTGAAATTGGAGAAATTAATCTTGGTAAACACAATATAATTACTAGCTATTATGAACAGAATCAGGCTGAAGCACTTTCACTTGAGAAAAGGGTTATTGATTTAATATGTGATAAGTCTCCAGAATGGTCCCAAAAAAAAGTCAGAACATTTTTAGGAGGTTTTGGCTTTCAAAATGAAACTGTTTTTAAATATATTAAACAACTCAGTGGGGGAGAAAAGGCAAGATTAGCATTGGCGCTCATGATTATTAATCCTAGTAATTTTCTTCTTTTAGACGAGCCAACTAATCATTTGGATCTACAATCTAAGGAAAACTTAGAATTAGCAATTAAAAATTATAAAGGTTCATTATTAATCATTTCTCATGATCGGTATTTTATTTCAAAGGTTGCAAATAGAATTATCGAAATTAAAGATTCAAAGTTATTTTCATATGATGGTAATTATGAATATTTTTTAGAAAAAACTCAAAGTCATAAAAAAATTTGATTACTTTTAATAAAGTTTACATTTGGCTAAGTAAGATCACTTATTTATCTTTACATAGTTTACCGTCCTTGATTAATCTTAAAAATACAAAAATAAGTTTTAATCATCTATATGAAAAATTATGAATTCCAAGAAAGACGGTTTCAAATTTCTGATCCTATTGAAAGTTATTTTGAATGTATTACTACCTGTGATATAAGGGACGGTAGATGTATTTCTAGGTGTGTGGAAATACTTAAACAGAATGACAATTAAATCTTTTAGTTTTTTTCTAGATTTGTTATGTCAGTTGGCATTACTTTTAATTTAATAAATTTATTTCTACGCTTTACTAATATATTTACTTGTTTATTAATACCATTTTTACTTATTTGGTTTATTACGTCTGATGCTGTTTCAATATCTTTATTACCGACTTTTATTATAATGTCTTTTATCATGATTCCACCCTTTTCAGCTGGACTGTTCGGTACTACATATCCAACTTTAACGACATTATTTTTTCTCTCAGAATTACTTTCTTCTATTAAGCTAATCCCAATCATAGGATGTATTACTTTTCCATTTTTTATAAGTTGATAGGCAATTTCCTTAGCTTTATTAATTGGGATTGCGAAACTCAAACCCGCTCCTGGACCTGATCTTATCAACGTATTAATACCAATTACTTCTCCCTCGCTATTCAATAGTGGACCTCCAGAATTGCCAGGATTAATAGCAGCGTCTGTTTGTATCAATTCAAGTTTTTTATCATATATGCCTAATTGAGTGACATTTCTATTTAGATTACTAATAATACCAAGGGTAACTGTATTTTCCAGTCCGAATGGATTTCCAACTGCTATAGCCCAATCACCGACTTTAATCTTAGCCGAATTGCCCAATGTTGCTTTCGGCCAAGGTCCTGCCCCTTCAATTTTTAGTACAGCTAAATCAGTAAAAAAGTCTTGCCCTATAAGTTTTGCTTCTAATTTTTTGCCATTGGTTAAACCAACAATCACTTTATCTGATCCATTCACAACATGAGCATTAGTCATTATAAGTCCATCTGCAAATATGAATCCACTACCTTGGCTTTGCTCTATCCGTGACTGATTTTCATTAGGTAAATCTAATCCAAAAAATCTTTCAAAATATGGGTCTAGAAATAATTGAGAATTTCTAGGAAATTTTTTTTTTTTAACATATCTTTGAGTATCAATTGTCACTACAGCTGCACCGGCTCTTTCTACAGCTTTAGTGATGAAAGATTTGTTTGAATATAAATCAACTTTATTAATTTTTGTATTACTAAATGGTTGGGAAGTGACTTTTGCAGGAAATGTAATGCCCACTGTAGTTAATGAGATGATTATTAATAGCTTTTGAATGTATCTTTTCAATTTTGATTTTCTATGTTCTTCGAGAGATGTAATACATCGTATCAGTGTAATTTAAATATAACTACTAAATAAATTAATTGAATCAAGAGAATAATTTAATAACTTAAAATAGCTAAATTTCTTTTTTTAGAGCTATGATACTAAACATATATTAAACCAATTTATAAGCTCGATGACTATTCTATTTCCAATCATATATTCTGCAGCTTTAACTTATTTAGTTTGGAAAGCTTTTAAAGTAATGTCTAATGGCTGGGGTATATCCGATAATAAAAATAAACGATTCAGTACTTCCAATTTCAAACAAAGTAAGTACACAATACATCCAGAACTTTTAGATAAATCAGGAAATATAACAGAAGAGGAGCTATTAACAGTAAGATTTTCGAATGACAATGACTCTACATTAGAAGAAAAAGGTTCAACAACTGATTAATCAAATTACATATAAGGAAGAAAATTGGAATTAAGAACAAAAATCGTCTCAGCAGTACTTAGATCTCTCAAGTTGCCACCAAGGTTTCGTTTAAAAATGGTTAAAGAAGATCCAGTAAGACTTGAACTAAGTCTTACTCCTTCTTACGGTAAAAATCCGGTTATTGTTGGGATAGTTGAATCTTTAGACTTAGTCGCGCGAAGAGATAGAGAAGGTAGACTACCCAGAGATCTTCAAGGGACTTGGGACTGGACTGTAAGACACGGAAAAGTTAGTACTGGAGGTTGGAATCCTATGTTAAAAGAAGCCTTGCAAACAATGTTTGACACAGGATTACCAGCTATTGTCTATGAGGAATTAACTGGAGATGAGTATCGACCTGTTGATGGTGTAAGACATGTTAAATAAATAATTTATTATTCATCATAAATTCTTCCTTAAAACGTTAAAATGATTTGATAGATAATTTAGTTAATTATGAATAATGACAATCAACCAAGATTTGGATTCGTAAATTTTGCAGAAACCTGGAATGGCCGTATGGCAATGATGGGTATTTTGATTGGACTTGGTACTGAATTAATTACTGGACAAAGTATTCTTCGACAAATTGGAATAGGTTAGTATTTTACTTTACTTCTTCTGCTTTCACTTCAATGGTACTTTCACTAGGCTTTTTATCAAATTGATTGTTATTACTAATATTTTCTAGATTTGCCCCACAATTCATGCAGTTTTCGCT
>QCQY01000029.1 GCA_003209475.1 Prochlorococcus sp. AG-459-B06 | reverse complement strand
TGACTTGTAGTTAGTTGCAGTTTGCTAAATTTTTTTTCGCTTTTATATTCAATCCATTTTAATGAAGCTTTTAATGAAGGGATTTGCCTCCTGAAACTACAAGCTGCCAGAGAAATGCAAAGAAGAATTAATGTAAATAAAAACCAAAAGCTTGTATATATATGATCCAATTGAAGTTTTAAGACTTTTTCTCCATCTAAAATTCCAAAAATGGGAGCACTATCGAAATTATCAATATAAAATTTATTACTACTTCCTTGAGGTATAAAAGTACCTATGCCGCTTGTAATAGCTATGAAGATTATCAGTGATATGGCGAATCTTAAACTTGATATTTTTAATATTAGATTCTTAAAAATAATCATTTAAATCCAATTTGATAATAAATTTAATAACCCTAGGGAAACTAAAAATATCCCACTTAAAGTCGGAATTATTTGACTAAATTTTCTAAGCGCTAAAAATTGTTTTAAGTTTTCTGCAGTAGCTCCTGCAACAATTAATGGTGTTACTTGGCCTATCCCAAAGAAAAATAAAAAAATAATAGATATTGTTGGATTTTTAGCTTGCGATACCCAAGCCAGAAGAGTTGCTAAAACTGGAGTAATGCAAGGTGAAGAAGCTAGTCCAAAAGTTGTCCCTATGGCAAAAGGTGCTATAAATTTTGGTATTTTATTTTCAATTATTTTCATATCAGGTCCATTCGGGAACTGAAACTTTAGAATCCCTAGTAAATTTAAACCCATTATTATTGCTATCAAGGCAACTACCGAAGTGTAATAAGATGGGATTTGCCCATATATCTTTCCTAAGAATCCACTGGCAGCTCCAAGCGCAACGAGTGAAAAAACGACTCCTCCTGAAAAACTAATAAGTTTAAATTTATTTTTCTCTGTTCCTCCTATATAAGCAATAGTGATTGGTAGTAATGATAATGAGCATGGGCCAAGACTCGTTAAAAGCCCTGCGCTGAAAACCAAAAATATAGTAAATGGGCCAGGATTATTAAGGCCATTTTGCATAAGCAGATTACCCTTTTGAGATAATTCTGAAATAACTAAATTAAATGATTCGATAGCTTGACTTAAATCTTATAAATTCTAACTAATTAAGAGTCTTTCGTGTACTAGTCATACCTATAAAGCCTGTAGATTCTAATGAACATCTCAGTAACATCCCTGCAATAAAAAATGATGCGATTAATGAATTTCCACCATAACTAATGAAAGGTAGTGGTAAGCCGGTAGTAGGCATAGAGCCAGTTGCTACAGCAATATGCATTATTGATTGGCCTATCAACAATACACCACATCCAATAGAAACTAATTTTGTATAGTTGTTCCTGCACTTTAGAGTAATACTTAAAGTTACATAAGAGAAAACCGCTAGAAAACCTAGGAATAAAGTACACCCGAACAAACCAAATTCTTCAGCAAAAATTGCAAAAATAAAATCTGTGTACATAAAAGGTAGGTACTGTAATTTTTGTATAGACAAGCCAAAACCTTGACCGAATAGACCACCTGAACCTACAGCTAATAAACTTTGAACCAATTGAAATCCAGTTTCCTGTTGATCTTTCCAAGGATTAATAAATGAAGTAACTCTAAGTTTTTGATATTCATTATTGAGGATACTAATACATCCAGTAATAAATCCTAATGAGGCAAATGAGCAGAGAGAAATTAGTTTTACGCCTCCACATAAACCCATTACCCAAAAAAGAATTCCAGTTAATGATGCAGTACTCAAATTAGGCTGCTTTAGTATTAATAAAATTAATAATCCAACAGAGAATAGTGAAATTAATTTTTTATCATTCTTAATCAGATTCCAATGAGCGAAAAGGTTAGAAGCTTCCAGAATTAGAAAAGGCTTAATTAATTCGGATGGTTGCAGACGTAAATTTCCTAGTACTAGCCATCTTGAAGATCCGTTAACTGTAATTCCAGTAATATTGGTTAGGAATATTAAAAAGAATAAAATAAAAAAAATAATTCTTGAAAACTTTAAAAGATTTCTAATGTTTGTATTAACAACGAAATAAAATATACCAATTCCTGGAATTGTCCAAATAATTTGTTTTTTTAAGAAATAAGCCCAATTTCCCATTTCTCTACTAGCTACCCACCAACTAGATGATCCAAGAATGCATATTCCTAATATTGACCAAATTCCTATGAGAACGATGAGGATTTTTGCCTCATAAGGCCATATTGTCCAAGATAATGGAAATATAGACTCTGTAAAATTTCTTAGATTTTTTTTGTAATTAGAACTAAATGTTTTTTTTCTTTTAGAAATTCTTCTATATTTTATTTTTTCTTGACTTATCTCCAATTTTTTAGATGTATATGTACTATTGAGACGTTTAATTGAGATTTTGCCAAGCCTTTTATTAACGTTTTAAAGTGTTAAAGCAATTAAAAAGATGATTTTTCATAAATTTTATTCTTGAAGAATAAAGTAAAAATGATCTATAGATTCATCAAAAATCTTAAGAATTAATTTTTTATAGAAAAAAACTAGCTAAAAGGGACCTCTCCGTGATAGATTCCGTGGGTTTATATACTTATTTCAAACCATTCAAAGAGGGTTTCTAAACTATGTTCACATCAGTGGACTCAAATAGAAAAAAACTTGAGCATCCTTCTAATGAGAATGTTCAATTTTCTCAATCCCTAAATAATTCGACCATCAAAGAAAGTAAATTTGGTATTGCCAATCAAATAGATAATTTACTTTCTCAAAATGATGAATACACAAAATTGCAATTAACAATTTTTGGAATTACTTTTATTGTCTCTATTTTATTAGCATCAATAACTGGAGTTTTTTTCGGATTTACTTTTGGTTTTAGTATTTTTATAGGTGCAATTTCCGGAATTTTTTACCTACGTTTGCTTGCTAAAAGTGTAGGAAAACTTGGTAAAGAATCATCAGGTGTATCAAAATTGCAACTATTAGTTCCAGTTTGCCTCTTTATTTTTGCGAGCAAGCTAGGATCTTTGGATATTTTCCCCGCAATGATAGGTTTTTTCATTTATAAACCTTCACTCGTTCTTTATTTTTCACGCTCTTAAGTAAATTTTTTATTCAAATCAAATGTTCTTTAATTCCTTGCTAACAAATTTTGCAGCATTAGAAGTTGGTCAACATCTTTATTGGCAAATTGGAAATATCAGACTTCACGGGCAGGTATTTTTGACATCTTGGATTTTATTAGGAGCGTTACTATTTTTTATTTCTTTAGGAACTAAAAAAATGGAAAATGATCCTAAAGGCCTTCAAAACTTGCTTGAGTTTCTCTGGGATTACATAAGAGATCTAGCTAGGACTCAAATAGGTGAAAAAGTTTATAGAGATTGGATGCCATTTATAGGTACTTTATTTTTATTCGTCTTTGTTAGTAATTGGGGAGGAGCTTTAATTCCTTGGAGATTGATTAAGTTACCAAGTGGCGAGTTGGGCGCACCTACTGCAGATATAAATACAACAATAGCCTTGGCTTTATTGGTTTCACTTTCTTATTTCTATGCCGGTTTAAGCAATAAAGGTTGGAGATACTTTGAATACTATGTTCACCCAACTCCGATTATGCTCCCTTTCAAAATTCTGGAGGACTTTACTAAACCTTTATCTCTCTCTTTCAGGTTATTTGGAAATATTTTGGCCGATGAACTTGTTGTTGGTGTTCTAGTCTTCTTAGTTCCACTAATTCTACCAATACCTGTTATGTTCCTAGGATTATTTACTAGTGCAATTCAGGCATTGATTTTCGCAACTTTAGCGGCCTACTACATTGGAGAAGCTGTTGAAGAACATCATTAGCTGTCTTCCAATACATTAAGTCGCTTTTACAAAGTGTCTGTAATCTGGCAAAATATTTAATCGCGTAGGTCTGAAAATATCAGACCCATTCTTAAATCAAAGGATGTCCAAGCGTGTATGACAAAAAAGATTTATCACAAGTATTAAGCTCTTTATTTCAAAATTATGGATTCGATTACTTCCGCTGCATCAGTTGTAGCTGCTGGTTTAGCAGTTGGTCTAGGTGCTATTGGCCCAGGTCTTGGACAAGGTAACGCAGCTCAAGGTGCTGTTGAGGGTATAGCCCGTCAACCAGAAGCTGAAGGTAAAATCAGAGGAACTCTTCTTTTATCATTCGCTTTCATGGAGTCATTAACAATTTACGGATTAGTTGTGGCTTTGGTACTACTTTTTGCGAATCCTTTTTCCTAAAAGTTAATATTGCTTATACTCTTTATTAGCAATATTTAAATTTAATTTTTTAACTTCAACTTAATCATATGTTGGCCTTTAATTTTTTTGGTGCTACAGAAGGTGGATTATTTGATATAAATGCCACTTTGCCACTAATGGCGATACAAGTAGTTGCTCTAACTTACATATTAAATTCTCTCTTTTTTAAGCCTGTTGGCAATGTTGTTGAAAATAGAGAAAAGTTTGTAAGTAATAATATTATTGAGGCCAAAAATAAGCTTTCAGAGGTTAAAAAATTAGAAGCTGATTTAATGACTCAGCTTCAAAGTGCTCGTTCAGAAGCTCAAAGAATTGTTGGCGAAGCTGAGAATGAGTCTGACAAGCTTTATAAAGAAGCACTAGAATTTGCTAACAATGAAGCAAATGCTTCAAAAGAAAAAGCAAGACTAGAAATTGAAAGTCAGACATCTGCTGCTCGTGATCAACTTTCTAAACAGGCTGATGATTTAAGCGAACTTATTGTTAATAGACTGATTCTAGAAAAATGAATTTAACTCTCTTAGCTACAGAAGGTTTTGGATTAAATTTCAATTTATTCGAAACTAATATTCTTAATTGGGCTGTAGTGGTTTTTGGCCTTTATAAATTTTTGCCTGGTTTCCTAGGTAAAATGCTTCAAAAAAGAAGAGAAGGAATTCTTCTTGAATTAAAAGATGCTGAAGATCGACTTCTCAATGCAACTCAAGCTTTAGAGAAGGCAAAGAAAGACTTATCTTTAGCAGAAGAAAAAGCTTCTCAAATAAAAGCAGATTCTCTCAAAAGATCTGAATCTATCAGAATGGAAAGTGAGAAAAAAGCAATCGAAGAGATGGCACGAATTAAACAAAGTGCAATTTCCGATGAGAGCTCTGAAGCATCTAGGGCAATTTCTCAACTTCGAAAAGAAGCTGTTGAATTAGCAATTAAGAAAGCTTTAGATTCTCTACCAAATAGACTTGATAAAACAACACAAGAAAATTTGGTCACTCAATCAATTAACAATATTGAGGTGAACTAATGCCACTTTTAAATTCAGTTACTACACCATATGCAGAGGCATTGCTTCAAGTTGTGAATGAAAATTCGCAAACTGAAGAGATTGTTTCTGAGGTTAAACAACTTTTAGAATTATTAAATGATTCCCCTGAATTGGAGAAGGAATTATCCTCTCCCATTTTAGAGACAGATGCTAAGAGGAAAATCATTATTGAAATTTTTTCAAATAAGGTAAATTCTTCTTTACTTAATTTCTTGAAATTATTGGCCGATAGGCAAAGAATTGGAATTATTTCTTCTATTCTTGAAAGGTTTTTAGAGATTTATCGAGAAAATAGTAATATTGCTTTGGCAACTGTTACTTCAGCAGTCGAGCTTACTGATGAACAAAAAGGTTTAATTACCCAAAAGATCATCAATATAGCAGGAACTGAAAAATTAGAACTTGTAACTAAAATTGAACCATCTCTTATTGGTGGTTTCGTCGCCAGTGTAGGATCAAAAGTAATTGATGCTTCCCTTGCTTCACAAATTAGGAAACTTGGTTTGTCACTTTCCAAGTAACTTTTAAATCAACCTTAAATTCTTAAATCCATGGTATCTATACGCCCTGATGAAATCAGTTCAATCTTAAAACAGCAAATAACTGATTATGACCAATCTGTAAGTGTTAGCAATGTAGGAACTGTTCTGCAAATCGGTGATGGCATAGCAAGAATATATGGCTTGGATCAGGTCATGGCTGGTGAATTATTAGAATTTGAGGATGGTACCGAAGGTATAGCTTTGAACCTTGAAGATGATAATGTTGGTGCTGTTTTAATGGGTGAGGCACTTGGCGTCCAAGAAGGAAGTAACGTTAAGTCAACAGGTAAAATCGCATCTGTTCCAGTTGGTGAGGCAATGCAGGGGAGAGTTGTTAACCCTTTAGGACAACCAATAGATGGAAAAGGGCAAATCCCGACTAGTGATACTAGATTGATTGAAGAAATGGCTCCTGGAATAATCAAGAGAAGATCAGTACATGAACCAATGCAAACAGGTATCACATCTATTGATGCAATGATTCCTGTGGGAAGAGGTCAAAGAGAATTAATTATTGGTGATAGACAAACTGGAAAATCCGCTATTGCTATTGACACAATAATCAATCAAAAAGGTCAAGATGTAGTTTGTGTTTATGTGGCTATTGGTCAGAAGTCAGCATCCGTAGCAAATGTGGTTGAGGTTTTAAGAGAAAAAGGAGCTCTTGATTACACCATTGTAGTTAGTGCAGGAGCCTCTGAAGCCGCAGCTCTACAATACTTAGCACCTTATACCGGCGCAGCAATAGCTGAGCACTTTATGTACCAAGGCAAAGCAACACTAGTTATTTATGATGATTTAACAAAACAAGCTCAGGCTTATAGACAAATGTCTCTCCTTTTGAGAAGACCGCCAGGAAGAGAAGCTTATCCAGGAGATGTTTTTTATTGTCATAGCAGATTACTTGAAAGGGCAGCAAAATTATCTGATGATATGGGCGGCGGTTCAATGACAGCTCTTCCAATTATTGAAACTCAGGCAGGTGACGTTTCTGCTTACATTCCAACTAATGTTATTTCAATTACAGATGGACAAATTTTCTTGAGTGCAGATTTATTTAACTCAGGATTAAGACCAGCTATTAATGTTGGTATTTCTGTTAGCCGCGTGGGAGGAGCTGCTCAAACAAAGGCAATTAAGAAAATTGCTGGAACTCTTAAATTAGAATTAGCTCAATTTGATGAATTAGCAGCATTCTCTCAATTCGCTTCTGATCTTGATGAGGCTACTCAACAACAACTTGAAAGAGGGAAAAGATTAAGAGAGTTACTAAAACAAGCACAATTCTCACCATTAAATCTTGCTGAACAAGTTGCTGTTGTTTATGCAGGTGTTAAGGGCCTTATTGATGAAGTTCCAGTGGAAGATGTAACTAAATTTGCTGCTGAACTAAGAGAATATCTTAAGTTAAATAAAGCAGAATTTATTGAAGAGATTCTTAAAGAGAAAAAGTTGAATGATGGCTTAGAAGCAACACTCAAAGAGGTGATTAATGAAGTTAAATCTTCAATGCTTTCCACAATTTAAATTTATTTAAGGGAATATCATGGCAAATCTTAAAGAAATTAGAGATCGAATAGTTTCTGTAAAAAATACACGAAAGATAACAGAAGCTATGAGATTAGTTGCAGCTGCAAAAGTTAGGAGGGCACAAGATCAAGTTCTTAAGAGTAGGCCTTTTGCAGATAAACTTGCTCGGGTTTTAGAAAATATTCAATCTAGAGTTCAGTTTGAAGCTGTAGATTCTCCTCTTCTATCAAAAAGAGATGTAAAAACAATTTCTTTGGTATGCATAACTGCTGATAGAGGATTATGTGGAGGATACAATACCAACATAATCAAAAAGGTGGAAATTAGGTATGCAGAGCTGATTAAACAAGGTTATGAACCAAATTTGATCTTAGTTGGTAAAAAGGCAATTGGTTATTTCCAAAATAGGAAAGATAGATACACAATTAAAAGCACATTTAAAGAGCTGGAACAGGTACCAACTGCAACAGATTCTGAGGGGATAACTAGTGAAGTCTTAGCTGAATTTCTTTCAGAAAATTCTGATAGGGTAGAAATTATATATACGAAATTCATTACTTTAGTCAGTTGTGCGCCTGTAGTTCAAACATTGTTGCCACTAGACCCTCAAGGTATTGCAGATGAAAATGATGAAATTTTTAGATTGACTACAAAAGATAGGAAGTTAATTGTTGAAAAATCAAATATTGAAAAAAGCGATTCAGAGAAGTTACCATCAGATATCGTTTTTGAACAAAGTCCTGATCAATTATTAGATTCTTTATTACCACTATATTTGCAGAATCAGGTACTAAGAGCACTTCAAGAGTCAGCTGCTTCAGAACTCGCTTGTAGGATGACCGCTATGAATAATGCGAGTGATAATGCTAAAGAATTAGCAAGTACTTTGAACCTAACCTATAACAAAGCCAGACAAGCAGCTATTACTCAAGAAATTTTAGAAGTTGTAGGAGGTTCAGCAGTTTAGCAATAAGATTTAGGATATGCCTGAATACAATATCAAAGTTAAATTTGAGCAAAAGACTCTTAGTTTTTTATGTTCTGAAGATCAAGATATTATTTCAGCGGCAAAATTGAATGGAATAGATTTACCAAGTAGTTGTTGTTCAGGAGTTTGTACAGATTGTGCATCCATGATATTGGAAGGATCTGTAGATCAAGAAGATGCTATGGGATTGAATGATGATTTGAGGGAAAAGGGCTTTGCACTTTTATGTGTAGCATACCCTAAGTCAGATTTGAATATTGTTATTGGGAAAGAAGTTGAAGATGATCTATATAATGATCAATTTGGTAAATATCAAAAATGAAATTAAGTTCAGTTGATTATTATTTAGATTGGCCAGTTTCAATAAAATTAAAAAATTTAAGGGAATTCATCATTGCAAATTTAGAAAAAAAAGGTGATTTAATTCGATGGTCAATTGTTGATATTCAAAATTCTAATGACTCTTTTGGAACAAAAAAACTTAGAATTA
>QCQY01000028.1 GCA_003209475.1 Prochlorococcus sp. AG-459-B06 | reverse complement strand
AATGGTTAGAAGTAATGGGATGCGGAATGGTAGATCCGAAGGTCTTAGAAAAATTAGGAATAGATTCTGAGAAATGGACCGGATTCGCAGCTGGATTAGGAGTTGAAAGATTTTGTATGGTAAGACATCAGATTGACGACATTAGAAAATTTTATACAAATGATCTTAGATTCTTAGAACAGTTCTAATAAAATAAAAATTTTAAATTAGGATTGTCTATCAAATTAGTTTAAGATACTTATAGTTTTAATGTTTTGATTGGTACGTAAAGCAGGGCTAATCGTTAATGATGGGAAAGAACTTGCAGTTCAAACTGCAAGTTCTGTTCAGAAAAAATTGGAAAAATCCAATTATGAAGTTGTAAGGGTTAGTAGCTCTGGTGGAATGGTTGGATTCGCCAATCCTGATCAACATGTTCGTCCTTTGGGATATACAAACTGTGTTCCCGAGGGGTTTGACTCGTCAATGGAATTTGCAATTGTTCTTGGCGGAGATGGAACCGTCCTTTCTGCAGCAAGGCAAACAGCACCTGCTAAAATTCCAATCCTTACAATAAATACTGGTCATTTAGGTTTTCTTGCAGAAGCTTATTTATCAAATCTTGATGAAGCAATAGATAAAATTATTGCTGGAATTTGGGATATTGAAGAAAGAACTTGCTTTATTATTAGTGTAATGAGGAATGATCAGAGGAGATGGGAGTCTCTTTGTCTTAATGAGATGGCTCTTCATAGAGAACCTCTGACAAGTATGTGTCATTTTGAGATTTCTATAGGACGACATGCACCTGTGGATATTTCAGCTGATGGAGTAATTTTATCTACTCCAACTGGTTCTACTGCATATTCGTTGAGTGCTGGAGGGCCAGTTATTACTCCTGATTGCCCAGTCGTACAATTAACGCCAATTGCTCCACATTCATTGGCATCAAGGGCATTGGTTTTTAATGATTCAGAGCCAGTAACTGTTTTCCCTGCAACTCCTGAAAGGTTGGTGATGGTTGTTGACGGAAACGCTGGTTGTTATGTTTGGCCTGAAGATAGAGTTTTAATAAGAAAAAGTAAACACTCAGTTAAGTTTATTAGGCTTGAAGATCATGAATTTTTCCAAGTTTTAAGAAATAAACTAGGTTGGGGTTTGCCCCATGTGGCTAAACCTAACAAATAAAAATTGTTAAAATTTATTTTTTTCCTTTTAATAGAAAAACAGGATTATTTGGTTCTAATCTTATTCCCTCAGCGATACTTAAGCTTTTATAACTTTGAATTAAATTTAAATTTGTTTTGAAATTTTTATCTGCTAATTCCTCTTTTAATTCTTTAATAGTTTGAATGTCAATTATTGGGATAACGATAATATCTCCAATACTCATACCTGCAGCCATTTTTTTAATAATTTGAAGTTTAGTCTTTTTATCACATCCTCCAATTATTAATCTATTAGGTTTTTCAAAAGAATTTAAATTTCTCGTATTCAAGGTATTAATAATGTCTTCTTCAAAAATAAATTTTGGTTTAACGCTAAGCCTTTTTGAGTTTTCTAGTATTAATGCTTTTGATCCAATCCTTTTATCGAAACAAAACAAATCTAAATCAGGCCTTAATTTTAATGCCTCTAAACCAATTGACCCACAACCTGCTCCTATATCCCAAATGACCCCATTTTTAGGGAGCTCTAGATCAGCCAAGATTTGAACGCGAACCTCCCTTTTAGTGAATAAATTTGGTCTATCATCAAAAGTTTTAAAAATATGGTCACTGATTCCGAAAAGAGGGAGATTATCATTTGAGTAATTTTTCTTTGTTTTTGTAAGAACAACAATGTTCAAACTTGATATGTCAGAGGGTAATGATTTTTTAAGATTTAATTTTCTTATATTTTCTTTATCAAAGCCTATTTCTTCACAGAGCCAAAAATCATAGAAGTCAATAAGATTTAATTCTGATAAGTTTTCTTTGATTATTTCTAAACTTTTATTATTAGAATCTGTAATAATAGACAAACTTGAAGGCCTTGCTTTAAGAGCCTCAACCAACTTAGTAGAATCTCTGCCGTGAATACTTACATTAAAAGTATCTTGCCAAGGAATCTTTAACTTACTAAATGCTAATTGAATGCAAGTATTTGAAGGGTAGAAACTTAATTCATCTTTTGAAAAATTTTCTAGTAATATTCTCCCAATTCCAAACCAAAGTGGATCTCCTCTAGAAATTAAAATAACATCAGTTTTTTGACATCTAAGCCAGTTAATAATTTCGTTATTACTTTTGCTCGAAAAAAATGATTTCTTTTTCAATAAACTATTTTCGCTCCATGATTTAATTTCTTCAAAATATAAATTTGGAACTGCAATATTTTCTGTTTCTAAAAATAAATTTTGTAATTTGAAAGATAGATCCTCAAATTTATAAGAGTTAATCCCCATTACATGAATTTTTCTATTAACTTCAGTCATTAATATTTAATGAAATGGAACTAAATTGTTTGAATGTTTTATTAAATTATCTTATTATTGTTTGAGTTACTATAGTAAATTAATTGTCTGAAAGGAGAAAGAGATTACATGATTTATTGTTAACTCTAATTAATAAAGATAATCAATTTGAGTTTATTGAAGAAGATTCTAGCGATTTAACATCTAGCTATTCTGAAAAAGACACTTTGAATTTATCTCGAGTTATAGAAAAAAATCGTAAAATAATCAAAAGATACCAAGTTATTGTAAGAACAGCTGTAACTCTAGATGCCCTAATGGATTCTGAAAATGAAGAAAATTACAAAATCAAATAAAAATATTTTTTTAAAAGAAATATTACCTTTACTTTTACTATTATCCTTTATTTGTAACCCATTAAAAGTATCTGCAAAAGTTGCAGATACAGAAATAAATGGGGCATTAATGAATTCTAGCAGTGAGTTCTTAAGGGACTTGGACTTTGAAACTTGGCAATTAGTAGCTTATAAATCCCCTCTTTTTGAAGATAAATTGATCTTGAGAGTAATAGGATATCCAGGAAATCTCAGGATTGATCATCCCACTGACTTGAGGGTTGAATCAGGGAGAAAACAATGGCTTTTAGATGATAAAACATTACTTAATGTGGAATTAGCAAATGATGGAAGACAAGCTGCAGCAGAATTCGATCTTGATGAATTGATTAAAAACTTAGATAAAAATAGACCATTAAGATTATCTTTGTCAGGAGTTTTTTCTGAGTTACCTGTTCCTCCCTTCGTTGTTAAAGAGTGGAGATCAATAAACTGAATTTGATTTTTGGAGATGTCTGAAAAAAATGTAAGTCATACAAAATGGATGAAAAGAGCAATTTTTTTGGCTTCTTTAGGCAAAAATACAACGAGTCCAAATCCTATGGTGGGAGCGGTGATACTTGATAAGAATGGAAGCCTTATTTCAGAAGGGTTTCATTTCAAGGCAGGGATGCATCATGCCGAGGCAATGGCTTTAAATAATTTAAAAAAGGATGCTAAAGGTGGAACAATGTATGTGAATCTTGAACCTTGTTGCCATCAAGGTAAAACACCTCCATGTGTAGATAAGGTGATATCCTCGGGGTTAAAAAAGGTATATATATCTGTTGAAGACCCTGATAAAAGAGTCTCTGGTAAAGGTATTAAGCTTCTAAAAGAAGCTGGAATAGAAGTTCACTTAGGATTATGTAAAAAAGAATCCTTAGATCTAAATAAGGCTTTCATTTATAGGAATACTACTAAAAAGGCATTTGGTGTTCTTAAATGGGCAATGAGTATAGATGGAAGAATAGCTTTAAAAAATGGAAAAAGTAAATGGATTACTAATGATGAATCAAGGTCATTAGTTCATTCTTTTAGAGCAGAATTTGATGCAATAATCATTGGGGGAAACACATTAAGAAGAGACAACCCACTTTTGACTACTAGAGGTTCAAAAAATCCTGAGCCTTTGCGAGTTGTTTTTACAAAAAGTTTAGATCTTCCTTCAAAATCTAATCTTTGGGATTGTAATAAGGCAAAAACTTTAGTTATTTATGATTCTTCTACAGCAAATGAAAATCACCTCAAAAGAATTCCTAAATGTGTGGAGGTTGAAAAAGTATCTTCAGATAATCCTGAGTTAATTTCAAAAATACTTGCTAAAAGAGGTTGTAATAAACTTCTTTGGGAATGTGGCCCTAGATTGGCTACCTCCGCAATCCAAGCTAATTGTATTCAGGAAATTATTACTTTTATTGCTCCAAAAATTTTAGGCGGAGAAAATAGTATGAATCCCCTTGGAGATTTTGAATTTGAAGAAATGCATGAAATTATTAAATTAAGTGATTCTCAGTTTAGTACGATTGGTAATGATATTTGCGTTAGGAGTTCATTCAAAAATTAATTTTTATACTAATTTCTATGGGTCAAAGTACCGTACGGTTCTTACCCAAAAAAAACAATACAGATACGGAAACTCTTCGTTTAGTTTATAATAAGACCAAAATTCTTCACAACTATGCCAATAAGACAAGACGATAATCAACCTAATAGAAGATTTGGAATTGTAAATATCATTTTGATAGGGGTTGGAGCATTACTTCTATTTAGTAGCCTTTTTCCTAATCAAAATATGCAAATCCCTAGAGTTCCTTACTCTTTATTTATAGATCAGGTTAATGATGGGGAAGTTAAGCGTGCATATATCACTCAAGAACAAATTAGATATGAGTTAAATGGAGCTGAAGAAGGCGCACCTTCAGTTTTAGCAACGACCCCAATTTTTGATATGGACCTTCCACAAAGGTTAGAAAGTAAAGGAGTTGAATTCGCGGCTGCTCCTCCAAAGAAACCTAATTTCTTCTCAACCATCTTAAGCTGGGTTGTTCCTCCTTTAATTTTCATCCTTGTTTTGCAATTTTTTGCTAGAAGAAGTATGGGAGGTGGAGGTGCCCAAGGAGCTCTTAGTTTTACTAAAAGTAAAGCAAAAGTATATGTGCCTGATGATGAATCAAAGGTAACATTTGCTGATGTAGCAGGAGTTGATGAAGCTAAGGATGAATTAACAGAAATAGTTGATTTTTTTAAAAAAGCCAGAAAGATATACAGACATTGGAGCGAGAATACCTAAAGGTGTTCTTCTTGTAGGCCCTCCAGGAACAGGAAAAACTCTTCTTTCGAAAGCAGTTGCCGGTGAAGCAGAAGTCCCTTTCTTTATTATTTCAGGTTCTGAATTTGTAGAACTTTTCGTAGGAGCAGGTGCAGCAAGAGTTAGGGACTTATTTGAACAAGCTAAGAAAAAAGCTCCCTGCATTATTTTCATCGACGAATTAGATGCTATTGGTAAAAGTCGTTCAGGTTCAATGGGCGTAGTTGGTGGTAATGATGAAAGAGAACAAACTCTAAATCAACTTCTTACTGAGATGGACGGATTTGCCTCAGCTGATAAGCCAGTCATAGTTCTTGCTGCTACTAACCAACCTGAAGTCCTTGATGCAGCTCTATTAAGACCAGGTAGATTTGATAGGCAAGTTTTAGTAGATAGACCAGACTTGTCTGGGAGAAAGACTATATTAGAGATATATACAAAAAAAGTTAAACTAGCCGAATCTATAGACTTAGATTCTATAGCACAAGCCACTAGTGGATTTGCTGGAGCCGATTTAGCTAATATGGTAAATGAGGCTGCTTTGCTTGCAGCCAGAGCTAAAAGAAAAAGCGTTGAGCAACAAGATTTAAGTGAGGCTATAGAGAGAGTTGTTGCAGGTTTAGAGAAAAAAAGTAGAGTTCTTCAAGATGATGAGAAGAAAGTTGTTGCTTACCACGAAGTAGGTCACGCTATAGTTGGACATCTAATGCCAGGGGGATCAAAGGTTGCAAAGATTTCTATCGTTCCAAGAGGAATGAGTGCTTTAGGTTATACTCTTCAACTTCCTACTGAAGAAAGATTTCTTAATTCTAAAGAAGAATTGAAAGGTCAGATAGCAACACTTTTAGGTGGCCGCTCTGCAGAAGAGGTTGTTTTTGGGAAAATCACTACTGGTGCTTCTAATGACCTCCAAAGAGCTACTGATATAGCCGAACAAATGGTAGGCACTTTTGGGATGAGCGATATACTTGGTCCTCTTGCATATGACAAGCAAGGTGGTGGGCAATTCTTGGGTAATGGCAATAACCCAAGAAGATCAGTTAGTGATGCTACTGCTCAGGCAATTGATAAAGAAGTCAGAGATTTAGTTGATGGTGCGCATGAGACTGCATTAAATATTTTAAGAAATAACCTACCATTACTCGAATCTATTTCTCAAAAAATTCTTCAAGAAGAAGTTATTGAAGGAGAAGATTTAAAATCTCTCCTTGCAGAAAGTAAGATGCCTGCGTAGTAGAATTTAGGTTTTTACAGAAAGTTAGATGCTAAAACCCATCAAGCTAGTTAAAAAACATTTTTTATCAAGCTTGGATTTGTCAACAGAAGAATACTTATATATTTTACGTCTTGCAGAAAAGCTTAAAACTAAAGAACTCAATATTAATTTTAAAGACAAAGTTTTAGGATTAATTTTTGACAAGTCATCAACTCGCACTAGAGTTAGTTTCCAAGTGGCAATGTCAAGACTTGGCGGCACCACAGTTGACTTAAATCCTACTACTTCACAAATTGGTAGGGGAGAGCCAATTAGAGATACAGCAAGAGTGCTAAGTAGATACTGCGACGTTCTTGCGATAAGAACGTTTAAACAAACTGATTTGGAAGAGTATGCAAAATGGTCCTCTAAGCCAGTTATTAATGCACTTACTGATTTAGAACATCCATGTCAGGCATTAGCTGATTTTATGACAATTAAAGAGGAATTTCTTGATTTTAACGATGTAGTTTTGACATTTATTGGAGACGGTAATAACGTCGCAAATTCTCTTATTTTATGTGGCGCGTTATTAGGAGTAGAAGTTAGGATTGCATGTCCTAAAGGTTATGAACCTAACTCGGCTTTGATTAAAAAAGCATATGAAATATATAAGAATAAAAATTTGTTGAAAATCACTAATGATCCTCATTCTGCTGTTTTAGGGGCAAATGTTCTTTATACAGATGTTTGGTCATCTATGGGTGAAGAAAATCAAAAAGATGAGAAAGAAAAAGTTTTTAATGGTTTCTCTATTAATAGTGATTTAGTCAGTAAAGCTGATAAAGATGCAATTATTCTTCATTGCCTTCCTGCGTATAGATCAAAAGAAATAACTGATGAAATATTTGAAAGTCAAAAAAGTAGAATTTTTGATCAAGCGGAAAATAGATTACATGCTCAACAAGCTCTTTTATCTTGTCTTCTCCAATAGGAATACTTGCAAACTAATTAATAAAAGGGTACAAATGTATTAGAGTACATTTGTTTTATGGAAACTTCTTCAGGGGACGATCTTACCCAAGCTCAGAATGAGCTCTATGGGTGGATAAAAGAATATATGAAAAACTTTCAACATAGCCCATCCATCAGACAAATGATGCAAGCTATGGGATTAAAATCTCCTGCTCCAATTCAAAGTCGCTTAAAACATTTGCAAGAAAAGGGCTATATCTCTTGGCAAGAGGGTAAAGCAAGAACAATGCAAATAGTTGATGAAATTATAGAAGGAGTACCAATTATGGGATCAGTCGCAGCTGGAGGTTTAATTGAAACTTATTCTGATGTTCAAGAGAATTTAGATATTTCTGATGTTTTAAAAAGGAAAAATGTTTTTGCTCTTACAGTTAATGGAGACTCTATGATAGACGCATGTATTGCAGATGGAGATATGGTTTTGATGGAGCCAATTAAAGATTCATACTCTCTTAGAAACGGAACTATTGTTAGTGCATTGGTTCAAGGTTTAGGGACAACTTTAAAGTATTTTGTTAAAAGAGGAGGAAAAATATTTCTTGAAGCAGCGAATCCAGCGTACGAGCCAATTGAGTTAAATTTAGATGAAGTTGTTTTTCAAGGAAAATTATTAGCTGTTTGGCGAAAAGTTTAATTTTAGGTAAATTCATATCTTGAAAATATAAATATCAAGGTGTCAATTGGTATATTTGAAGTCGTGGGGCCATAGCTCAGCTGGTAGAGCACCTGCATGGCATGCAGGGGGTCAGCGGTTCGAGTCCGCTTGGCTCCATCAGGATTTTCACTAGTTATAACTATTAGTTTGACCAATTTATCATAACAAAACGATAGGTTTTGATAGGGTTAAATATGGTTAGATATGAGGTCTCTGCGACCAACTCTGCGACCTAAAAAAAATATAGATTATTTAAATTAAACTATGTGATTTTTTTATAAATCAAAAATTAAATTTAGATGTTTTTATTTTGCTGGGTTTAAAAATAATGTTTTTACGACTTAAAAGCTTCTGAATCATTTAATATTTATTAAAGGTTTTTAATTATATTGATAAAGTTTTTTATGATCTAATTGCTTATAAATAATATAGTTAAACTTGATAAGTTTTTTAACTGAATCAGAAAGGTTGGAGCTTAATTAACATATTAGTAAAAAAATCATTATCTATTTAGGGATATTAAAGGCGATTAGAAAAATAAATAAAATTATTATTTGGAAATGTAGCTTTTGCTTTACCTCATTAAGAAATACTTTAGGATAGTAATGTGAATCTGTTCTTTTCGTCGTTACTAAGAAAGTACCACTATAAAATCTTATAAACTTACTTAAAGAGGGAGCTAACAATTGAAGTTTTTAAAGTTAAATGTAGAAAAAATATATTTCTCCTCATATTTACTTTTATCAACAATTTTTTATATATTACCTTTTGTTTTTCCTACTTTCGCTTATATAGGAGACGTATCTTATGGACTTTTGCTTCTTGTATTTTTTACTTTAATTGGATACCTGCCAAATTTATTTAGTTTAAAAATAAATAAATTATTTAAATTTGTTCTTTTTTATTTTTTAGTTGCTTTAGTTGTGAATTTTCTTAGGTATTTTTTTTATAAAATAGATTTAAATATTTTTTTGAATTCAGTAAGGCAAACCTTACCAATCTTTTTTATTGTCTCTCCAATAATAGTTTTTAAGGATTTTAATTTAAAATCAATCGTATTTGGCTTAAGAATAATTACCTTTTTTCAAATTATTATTTCTTTGGGGCTTTATATATTCTTACCATCAGTTGATATTTATTCACTATACACATATGGACTAGATTTTTATTCAGTTTTAGACGGTTTACAATCAAGGACAAGAATGGGTGGAATATTAGGTCCGTCAATATTGGGTGCATTAGTTTTAAATTATGTAATTCTTGAATGCTTGCTTGTGAGTAAAAATTTACCTTATTTAAAATCAAAACTTTTTAAAAGTTTAACTTTTACTATTCCTCTTATTAAAATTCTTCTAATAATTTCAATATCGATTTACGTTGTTTTTTTAACTCAATCAAGAGCAGCAATAATATTAGAAATCTTTTCAGCTACTTATTTTTTTACAATGAAGACAAATTTTTTAAAAACTATAGCAG
>QCQY01000027.1 GCA_003209475.1 Prochlorococcus sp. AG-459-B06 | reverse complement strand
TAGCGGCCTCAATTATGTTTTTACTCTTACCTGAAGTACTAATAAGTATTAAAAAATCATTTTTATTAGCTAATCCTTCTAGCTCTCTTGCAAAAATTTGATCAAAATTGTAATCGTTTGCTATACAAGTTAATACTCCATTATCTTGACCAAGAGCTATAGATTTAAAGGGAGGTCTCTCTTTTTCATATTTTCCTAATAACTCAGCTGCTAGATGACTAGCATCAGCCATACTACCTCCATTACCGCACCAAAATATTGTACCGCTCTTATTTAAAACATCTAAAATTTTAAGTGAGACATCTAAGAATATTTCTTGGTCCTTAATCAACAAATTTGATACATTATTGTGTTTCTTTATATATTCTTTTATGTACTCTTTATAGTTAAAATCTTTCATTTAATTTTATTCAAAATTAATTAATTTTAATAACCTTATCACAAATATTCATTTCACTATTTCTATGGCTTACAAGTACTAATGTGATATCAAGATTTTCTCTTATCCTTTCTAATATGATCCTAGTAGTTTTAGAATCTATTCCTGAAAAGGCCTCATCAATAAAAAGTAATTTAGGATTTTGATATAGACTTCTTGCTAATAATATTCGTTGTATTTGGCCTCCACTTAGGCCCCCATTATTGTCTGTTAAATTTATTTGAAATAACTTTTTTGTATTTGGAATAAAATCGTCAATACAACAAATATGAGTTATTTTTTTTATAAAAGATTTATCAATGATCTCTTTTTTTGTTAAATCCATAGTGATGTTTTCGATAATGGTTGTTGGTTGAACTTTGGAATATTGATTTATTAACATACAAGATTTATCTCCAAGTTTTTTATTCATTGGTACTCCCTCACAAAATACTTTTATGTTTTTATTTGTGTAGAGACCTGAAAGAATTTTAATTAAATTTGATTTTCCAGCTCCTGAGTCACCCGATATACCAATTAATTCATTTTTACAAATAGAAAAGTTTTTAATTATTTTATTGCTCTTGATTTCTATATTTATAAATGGATTTTCTTTTTTATTTGAATAATTACTACTTTTAATAAAAGTTATATTTTTCTTCGAAATATCAAAATCCTTAATTTTTGAAGCTTTAGGATAATTAATAATCAATGATGATAATTTTTGATTTGATCTAATGGCATTAGCTGAAGAATAAACTGCCTGTAGTAGTGGACCTAATTTATAAAAAGCAATTGCTATCAAATAAACTTCTTTGCTATTAGAACCAATAATTAAAGCAAGTGTAAATATGGTAAATATTCCAACCAGTTCAACAAGATTTTTGGGAGAATTAGACCAAATGGAAACTAATCCAATATGTTTTCTAGCTAATGATTCGTTTCTTAAATATTCTTCATAAATTTGATCATTTTTATTAGATAAAATATTAAAGTGTTTTTGATCTAGGATAAGTTTGGATATATTATTTATAATTTTTGAAGTATGTATTGCGATTTTAGATGTCTTTCTCATTATTAATTTAGTTTTTAAGGTAAGGAGAAGATAAATAATTGTAATTGTGAAGATAGAAATTATAGAGAAAACGGGAGTTATCAAAACGGTAGCTATTACAATCATTAAAAATGAACTTAATGATTGAGAAAAAACAAATAATTGCTGAATATATCCGCCATTAAAAGTACCAGATTGCAAAAGGATACTACTAACATCACCAGCAATTCTTCTCTCAGTAATATTTAAATTTTCATTTATTAATTCCGAAACTAATTTACTCGTAAAAAAAATTGATAATTTATTACTTATTTTTATTATTAAGAAATTCCATATGAATTTTATTAATGAAAGAATTGTAAAAATTATTATTGATAGTGTAAAGGACAATTTTATGTTAAAAATATCAACTATCTTATCTTCTTGAATGGAGGCAATCAAAGAAGCGAGCAATAAAGTAGAAACCAGTTCTGCTGAAGCTGCAAAAGTTGACAGAAATAAACCAGTTAAAGTAATAGATTTAGATTTCTTATCAGCTTTAGCCCAAGTATTTTTTAATAAGTTTAAAGTACTCAATATATTTTCTAGAATTTATAGTCTTATTAAACCATATAGTAAATTCAAATGAATTTTATTTTTCCATTTATATTTTTTTGAATATCGTTTTTAACTTCTTCGTTGTATACACCAGCTTTTAGAATGACAGTAACATTATCTCTACCCTCTAATATCGAAGGTTTTTTCACAAATAAATTACTTCCAAAAAGTCTTTTATTTGTTTTATTCGGATCATTATCAAGAATATTAGTTATCTTTTTTTCTAAAAGTCCAAATGCAAATAGATATTGAGAAAAGACATGAGCTCCAAATAAGAAAAACTCGTCATTACTATTTTCAATTATTTTATTTAACTTACTTACTTCATCTTTATAGTGTTTTATAAAATTTAAAAAAATTCTTTTATTTGTTGAATATAAGTTCTCACCATCAAAATTAGATAAATTTACTTTTTGTTTTACTGTTTCATAAAAGATACTATGATCATCTCTGAAATATTTCTTTCTAATAATTTTAAAATTATTTAACGATAAAGCATACTCAATATAAGGTTCAGTTAAAAATAAAGAATGTTCAAAATTAAGGCAATTAGTGTATTTACTCTCTAACATCTTTTGCATATTTGGGACTGAGAAAATCATTTTCGAATTATCTTTAAGAAAATTTGATATTTTATTTATAAATTCAAGAGGCTCAAAAACATGTTCAAAAACATGAGAATGAACTATGGTTCCAATCTTTAATGAATTTGGAACACTTTCAGGAAAAAAACCTTTAACAAATTTGCATTTTGATTCCTTTATTGGCATAGGATTAGGCTCAACTATAGTCCATTTATTATTTGAATCCTCTAAATAATAAGAGGCAAGTATTCCGTGACCACCTCCTATTTCTAATATCTCTCCATTGGTGATGGTTTCTTTAATAAAATTTGCAAAATACTTATGGTGTTCATCCCAAATTCGACCAATTGAACCAGAACCATGCGAGTTTGCATATAAAATCTCCTCTGGTACTAAATTTTTAAGTTGGATTAGTCCTGAACTTTTACTTATAAACCATGCCATATCAGCTTTTAAATCATTAGAAATGCTGGTATCTGTGCAACCCATGTAGATTGGGAAATTTCTAAAAGTGAATAATTCTTCTAGATCTTTAGATTTATTAATAACACATTCATCTCTAGATATCGTTTTTAGATTCCTCATTGAGTTCATCATAAAGATTTCTAATTCCTAAAGCATACAATAAACTTCCATATGGTTGGTGATGGAGGGGGGAACTATTAATAAATATTAGTGCAGTAAGAATATTTACTTTTTTAATAGAATATCTATTATTTATAATCCAAGAATTCAAAATTCTTTGTAAAAATATAAGTGAATCTAATCTGTGGAAATCAAAATCAATCTTGTTATCCTTAATTTCTACTTTATACAAATCTAATTCAATAATCTTGTGTGAAATTATTAACCCATGCATTAATTTGGCGAGATCATAATAAATATCTCCATATTCAAGTATTCCTCCAAAGTCCTGTCGCCAATCTACACAAGTGAAAGTTTTTGAAGAAGAATTAAAAATAATATTTTCAAAATGATAGTCGCCGTGAAATCTTGATGGAATACCATCACAAATATCATCCCAATCTATTTTTGAAAATAGATCAAAAATATTGCCTACATATTGATTATTTATTATTAAATTATTTTCTGCCCATTTATTTTTAAAGATAAACATCTTAATCCTTTCGATAGTTTTTTCTTTATAAAATTTCCAACAAATTTGTTTAAAATTTTCTTTTTCTTTCTGATCATTTATATTTACTTTTTGCCAAAGGTTTTTTGAGAATTCTAAGAAATCTTTAAAATTTGTTTGATTAATTTTTCTTGATAGCACTTCCCCTTCGATTTTCTTATATGTGTACATATTATTTCCAACATCGATAATATCAGGGACAAAATCTTTCAGAAATTCAACTCTTTTTATCCTATTTGATATGAATTTCTTATCATCAGAAAACTTGACAACTTTTTCATTATGGAACCATATTGCTTCATTCTCCTTCTCAAGAATAGTTATCTCTTTGTCATCGAATATTTTTCTAGTTTCTTCTAATTTTTCTAAATTGCCGATATCAAACCAATTGAATCTTCTAGGTTCGAAACCATTATTTAAAATCTTTTTTAAACCATATACTTCTCCTTCTAAGATTGCTTTCTCATTATTTTCTTTCATGTTATCCCAGAATGATTCAAAATCGTTGATCCCCGCCACACCTATATAAGGGAAGCATTTGCCCTCGATTTTTTCTCCCTTCTCTAAGATATTGGTAACAATATTATTTTGAATAACTATTGATCTATAATTTTTATTTATTTCTTCATTATTATAACCTATCCAGTTTTCTGAGGGACTCAAGTCCACTTTTTTTATTAAGGCATCACAGGGATAGAAAGTAAAAGGCTCTTTAAGATATTTTTTGCAACACATAATTGTGTAACCCAACCCCGATCCTTCGCCTATAAATGGATTGATTAGCTGAAAATCTTTTTTAATATTAGGATGTGCGAATTCAATATATTCTTTAACTAAATTTCCTCTATAACCCAAGGCAAAGACATAATGAACATCTTTAGGAAAAATTTCAATTATGTGAGAAATTATAGGTTTGTTATTGATACTAATTAATGATTTGTTCAGAAATTTAGTTTTTGAACCTAAGCGAGAACCAATCCCTGCTGTTGGTATTAAAACTTTATAAGACATTAATTTCTTGAGTAATCATCAACTATTCTTACAACATCATCTAGCTCTGGAGTGCTTGCTTCAAGATATACAGAATCTTCAACAGCTTCCATTCGATGAATTTTTTTTGGGGATAGACTTAAGTATTCTCCTGGATTAAATACTCTCACATTAAGATTATTTTCGTTTTCACCTAAGTAAATTTTTAATTTTCCTGCCAAAAGATAAACTGTTTCATGCTTAAGATTATGATATTGAAGGCTACATTTATGACCCTTTTTCATCGTTAATCTTTTAACAACGTATTTTTCATTAAGTTCAAGAATTTCTTCTTTACCCCATGGTTTTTTGATAATGTCCATTTTAAAGTTTAAATTCAAGTAATTCTGGATAATATTCAAAGAATTTATCATAAAAAAGTTTAGTATACTGATTCATTGACCATCTTGTTTTGAATCCATATTTTTTTTTCATCCAATTTTTACCTTCTTCAATATAAAGCTGAAGATTAGTTTCATAATTTTCAGTATTTATAATTTTGGCCATAGATAAAAGATATTGTTCATTTTCAATAATTGAAACTTCTGAAGTTATACCTGCTGCCCAATCATTGATATATGATTTTGCTATCAGCTCACTTTCTGAACAAAAACCTCTAAAATTTTCGCCATCAAAGAGAAATTTATTTGAATCTTGTTTATCAAAGTTCCCAATATTATTTATAAGTTCTTTTTTAATTAAATAGGCTGTATTTTGTATATGCCAAAAATATTTCGTTTTATATTTACCTTTTAAGAGCTGAAATTCTCCCCATCTTCTTGAACAAGGCGATAAAAGACCTAATTTTTCATGCTTTTCAATTATTTTCATGAGTTTTGATATCGGCTTTCTGTCTAAAAATTCAGTGTCATTTGTAATAAGAAGAAAGGCATCATAGTCGTGATATTTGCCGCTCTCATATAACTTGCTTAATCCATAATTCATTCCTCTGGGGAATCTTAATCCATTCTTCATTACTTCTAGAGAGTCTTCATACCATGTGTAGTATTTACTTAATTGATCTTTATTTGATCCTGCCTCAACAATAAAAGTATCATTAATATCTGATTCCTCCTTTTCAAGAAACTCAAAAAGCTTATTCGTTGGTTCTGGTAAATTTCTATTAAGAATTATAGTTGCAACTTTTTTCATTATTTAAATAAGGTTGAAAGATCTTAAATAAGATTTTATATTTTCAAAAACAGCTTTTTTTAACTCTTTATCAAGATCTATACCTCGCTTAGATAATTCATTTTGAGCTCTTTTTTTTAATTCTAAAAAGGAACTATCTGAAAAAATATAATGACAAGAAATAATCGCTTTTTCTTCGTCATTTGCACTGCTATTAGGTATTAACCATTTTCTCCATTTTTGTGAATTAAAAGCTAAATTTAAAATTTTTTCACAAATATTATCTAGATTATTATTCCTTAAAATTTTTATCATCATAAGTGTTTCGGTTACTCCAAATTCTGGTGCAACATTTGCAGCATGAATACCCAATTTTGGATGCCAATTTAGTGTCTCTGGAGATAAGTAATCAGTATTATGAGATTTAACAAGAATGTTATTTCTGTTGCAAATTTCAATCATTTTTGGGATCTGTATTTCTGGAGATATTTCATTTTCTAATCTCACAGGGCAATCTATAGAACCTATATTTCTTCTCTCAACAACCTTTGTACCCATTTGAACGACTACGAAAGTAGGTTTTGGGAGATTGTTTTTTGAACAGTTTTCATTAATTTTTTGTATTACATATTCTAATTCTTCTGCGGTATTAGTCCCACCTGACTGCTCTTCTGTACCAATTTCAAATATAATCTCCTTATCATGAGCTTTAGCTACACTCCAACAAAACTCATATAAATCATTCAGCCTTTCAATTATATTTTCTGTATTGAGATCTTGATTCAAAGTTATACTGGGATCAAGATGAATGCAACTAAAGTCATTTATTATATCCTCTTGAAATGATCGCTTTGCAGATTCCATAGCATCTTTCAAAGACATTTTTTGTTTCACTTCAAGAAGGTTTTGCCATGGTCCACCATGATCTCTAGCTAGAAAAACCAATTTCTTTTTGTCATTTTTCTTTACATATTTTGAAAACTCTTTTGTATCCCAATTATTTACATAACCCCCTCCAAATTCAGAACTATCTATTTGTCTTCTACTGGCAATAAGGAATATGGGGACTTCAAACTTATTTGCTGAATAAATTGTGGCATCTACACAGTTTTTGCTCATAGGGCCAACGCAAAGTAATGTACAATTTTTACTTTTGCGGAAATTATTTAATTCATTAATATTTAACCTGCCCATAATTCCTTATTATTTAGTGTTGATTTTTCTAGATCGAATGAAAAGAATTTATCTAGTAAATGTAAACATGCTTCCGCAACTGCTCTGTCTCCTCCATTCCTTGAAGTGACATAATCGGCGGCTTTAATAGCATTTTGATCAGAGTTTTTAGGAGCTATTCCATAACCTACTTCTTTCATTACAATATGGTCAAATATTCCGTCACCAACATAAATAACTTTTGGTAATTCATATCTTTCTTTTATCCAATTAATTCTTTTTGAAGTGCTCACAAGATGAAGTGGATAACCCATGTCTTCAACAATTCTTTTATGCGAAATTTTAAACCCCTTTTTATCTCCCGTAACAAAAATTATTTCCAGATATGGCTTTATTAATGAAAGTGCATCATTATCGTCTGGCCCAAAAATTTTCATTACTTTGCAATTTTCGTTATAGAGAAAATGTCCAGTAGTCATTACTCCATCAACATCAAGAATTAAATATTTAAATTTATCTTTAAAGTTAGACATTAAGTTTTAAATTTTTTTTATTTTACTTTTTTTGATAAATAAAAAGGGTTTAAAAGTTTTCTAATATATAATTTTTAATCAAAGTAGTATCAATTATTTTATCTCTAAAATTAGAAAAATCTTTATTATTGTTTGTTATTAAAACTCCTTTCTCATAATGATATCCAGTCCCTGCATCTCTTTCAATTAATTTTATACCCAATTTGTTCATGTTTATGTTCTTGTTTTTATAAATTACTGTTTTGTCATTAACTAAATTTTCCGATGGAACTGTCATAAAATTTAGTTGGGAATTTGATTCATATCTCAAGATAAATAAATTATTCCCTTTGGTATCTGTTATACCTAAAACTACATCGAGAATTGCTTTTTTATATATTTTGCTGTTTAATTTTATACAAATATCTGGAAACATAGCTGGAGTAACCTCAATTGTTTTAAAAATCTCTTTTGGAAATAAATTTTTAAAAAAATCAACCTCGTTTTCAATTTTTATCTCGGGTATATATTTTCCTCTATCAATAGCTCTTTGCCCCATTGAAGAAATTACCCATAAAGAATAGTTGTTTCTTCTAGCAAAGGAATCTAATTGTTTGATTTGATTTTCAGCAATTTCCATTGCCTGAAAAATACATTTCTTTCCTCCTGGCCAAATACGATTTGTATTATTGTGCTTGAAATCATTTGGGAATGCGCTTCTCCAGTACCTATGCATAGATGCTGCCAAATGGTTTGTAAAGAATGTCGAAAAATCAGGTTTGTGTTTTTTTAAATACTTTAAATATAGTGGATAAGAGAGGACTGGTTGAATTAAAAATCTCTTATTTTTATTCTTTTGATTTATTAATTCATCAATTAGTTGTAGAAAAATTATTTTTATTTGATAAAAATTTAGTCCATAATTGAGAAGAAAATTTATCAATAATAAACAACTTTTATATCCAAATTTTGAAACTTGACCTTTATTAGACTTCACAAGCTCCAAATTGAGTTTTTGAAATAATTCAAGATTTTTTGGATGTGTTTTAGTATCTAAAGAGTATGAATCGGGCAAATAAAAACACACATTTTTTTCTGATATTGGAGGATAACTTTGTAATGATCCAAATATACCAATTGTTTTCCCCTTTTCTAACAGATCTTCCCAAACCGTTGGATAGAGATAAGATTCAGGAGTTTTTTGATTAATAAACTGAATTTTGTGTTTGTGATTATTGACTCCCCTGTATAGGGTAGGCCAAGTAGTCCAAGGGTGTAATTCACCATCGTCACTGCAAATTGTTTCGTAAATATATTCAGGAGATAATCTTTTAGCAAAATAACCTTCCTTGTTTTTTGCCATATACCAATTCAATACTGAAAGAGGTAATTCATTTAATTCATAAATTAGTAGTTTTTTCATGTTTTATTATTTAATTCTTTTTTATAAAGATCAATGGACTTTACTCCATTAAAGTCATTTATAAATTTTTTTCTTCCTTTTATTCCCCTTTTATAGCTTATTTCTGGGTTTAAGATTATGTATTCTATCTTATCAGCTAATTCGTTATGATTCCCTGGTTCAAAAAGTGATTCTTTTGAAAAAGATAAAACTTCTTTAATACCGCCAATATTTGAACCGAATACGGGAATTCCTAAAGCCATGCTATCAATTAGCGCTATTCCAAATGCTTCATATTTTAATGAAGCAAGTATAAGTAAGTCAGAAGACATCAAAATTTTAATTGGATTTATAAAATTTTTTACTGATACATTATCTTCTAAGTTAAATTCTTTGATCTTGGTTGTTAGGAATTCCAATTCAGAATCGCTTCCATAACCATATAACTCGAAACTAACATTGATACCTCTTTTTAATAGTTCTCTTATAGCCTTGAAAACTACTAGATGACCTTTATAAATACTATATACAGAAAGACTTATTATTTTAAAAGGAAAATTTCTGTTTCTAAAGAAACTTTGATATTTCAAAGGGAGAAATAAATTTTGATTATTTTCTAAAGGATCTTTTATCCAGTTATAAATATGAATTAGTTTATCACTTGCTTTTAACTGTCTATTATCAATAAAACTTCTTTTGCTTGCCTTAGATACAAAAATAAATTTGTAGGCAATTCTAATTAAAAGAAAGTCAATAAATCTATCTAAAAGATAAAAAATGATTATACTTTTTTGAGCACAACTATGAATCGTAAATATTATCTTACTTTTTGGATTTATCAGTTTAAAAATTAAAGGGAATATCCTACATATTAAACTTGCTGGATATCCCCCTGAAACTATCATTAGTGTGAAATTTTTACCTCTATTTTTAGATAAATTCACTGAAAGTTTTAAAGAAAGAATTAAATACTCAACTAAACCAATTGTGTATTCTGTAACTAATTGGAATATTATTCTTAATTTTTGGAAAATTCCTTTTGAAGGAAATTTTTTTGTTAATGAGTCAGTTATTAACTTATTTAATAATTTGTAACCATATACTTTATAGTTTTCTTTGAAATCTTGATATCCAGAATGGTTTTGATTAATAATTATTTTTTTCTCCTGATCAGCTATTAAATAAATATTTTTAATAAATGTATCAACACCACCTCTATAATAATTTTCAGTAAATATTAATAGGTTTTCCAATTTATTCTTATTCATTTTTTT
>QCQY01000026.1 GCA_003209475.1 Prochlorococcus sp. AG-459-B06 | reverse complement strand
CATTCAAAGAATTAATCCCAAATCTGTGGACCCACTTAAGAACAATATTTTCTTTAAGCAAAAAATTATTTTCTGAAGAGGCTTTTTTAAAAACTTCTATTAGATGATTTTTTAAAAGCATAAATTTATTAATTTAACTTCTTATTTAACAGAGGCCTTATGATAATCAAGGAAAAAACTGTTAAAGAGAATAAAATTGATATACAACTCTTACAAGTTAAATCACCATATGGAGCATGTAAAGCCACTAATTCTAAATTCATAGTTTCTGTATAAGCAGTCCTAATAGGTTCAATCGCAAAAGTTAATGGATTTAATGAAGCCAACCACCCAAGCCAATTTGGCATGAAAGAAATTGGAGCCAAAGCAGTACTTGCAAAAAGTAGAGGTAAGTTTATCACAAATATAAGAGCGATTAATTCAATATGTCCGGGCAAAACAAACGCTAAACATAAACTTATTGATGTAACAAAAAGAACTAATAGAATTAGTGTTGTAAACACAATTCCTAAACCATATAAGTTGGGCCATCCATATCCCAAAGTGTATGAAACAACCATTATTACGATACTCTGAACAAAGCTGAGGATTGTTATGTAAAAAAAAGAAGATAAAACTATGGATAATCTACTGGTTAAAGGAGCCACAAGTAATCTATTAAGAAATCCAAACTCTCTATCAAACATTAAAGGAAGACCAGAATTTAGGGCGCCGCTAAAAGCAGTAAAAACAATAAGTCCTGCTCCTAAAAAATTCCCATAAGAATCAACTCCTGGTAAAAAACCTTCAGGAGCTTTGGAGAATAATGCCCCAAATAAAAAAAGCCAAATTATAGGTTGTAATATTCCAGCTAAAAGAGTTGATGGTCTTCTTTTTAATTGAATAAATAATCTCTTTGTTAAGGCAAATGTTTCTTGATATAAAAAAAATAAATTATACTGTTGTAATTTCATAAATTAGCAGTAATTAATTTTCATTATAGTTAGTTAACCAGAATTTTTTTTATCGCATTGATTGCTTTGATTCTTTTTTAAGGTCTCTTTTCCCTGCCATAGAAATTTCGGCATCCAATAATGTTTTCCCCGTTGCCTGAAGATATACATCATCCAAGCTTGGCTGACTTTGGGTAAGAGAAAAAATTTCAAACTTTGAGAAGGCCAATTCCACTTTGACCTTCGTAAGTAAATCTTTTTCCTTATCTGCTACAAAATTTATCGAGAAACCTTGAGCTTTATTTATGATAATCTGACTAATTCCATCTATTGAAGATAAAATTTGGCATATATTTTTTGCTTCTTCTTGATCACTAAATTCTCTTACTTTTAAAGTTACTCTATCTCCTCCTAATTTATTTTTCAGTTCTGTAGGAGCCCCTTGTGCTATAACTCTTCCATCATCAATTATAACTAATTTGTCTGCCAATTTATCTATTTCATCAAGATAGTGACTGCTTAAAATAATAGTCATTCCATTATTTCTCAAATCTTTCAAAAGTTGCCATATGATGTTTCTACTTTCAATATCTAAACCAACTGTAGGTTCATCCAATATTAATACTTGGGGCAAATGTAAAAGTCCAGCTGCAAGATCTATTCTTCTTTTCATTCCCCCTGAATAAGTTCCGCACTTACGATCAATCCAATCATTCATTTCTAATTGATCTATTAATTTCTCTATCCTTTCAAATTTTTTGTTTTTGTTGATGTGATATAAATCTGATTGAAAATCCAAAAGCTCTCGTCCAGTTAATATTTTATCAAGTGCAATATCCTGGGCAACATAACCAATTAATTCTCTAATTTTCCTTGAATTTTTTATCAGATTAATGTTATTTATTAAAACTTCTCCACCATCAGGCTCTATTAAAGTAGCGAGTATTTTTATAAATGTTGATTTACCAGCACCATTTGGACCTAGTATTCCGAATAATGTTCCAGCTTCAATTTCCATTGATAAATTTTTTAAAGCCTTGATTTCTGAATAAGATTTTGAGAGACCTTTAACTTTTATGTAATTCATCAAACTTACTATTTCTTAAAAATACATTTTACATCTAATTTAATTACCAAGCAGAGATATTATAGATAAAAATATTTGCATAGATTGCTGCTCAAATTCTACGGAAAGTTGGGTTCTAGAAATTAATAACAAAAGGCAAATACCAAACATATAGAGAATAGACCACCTAAAAAGAGACTTTGCTCTTGAAAGATCATCAGGAGATTTCTTTAATTCATTTATTAATTGCAAAAGTCTTCCATTAAATGGCAATAACATAATTCCGTATAATAAGCCCCCTTCAGGTAAAGCAAAGACTCCCATAATACTCATTAAAACTGTTGCCCATCCGTAACGAGAAATCGCTTTAGCAGTAAAAACAGATCCTTTAACAGAAGGGAGCATAGGAATACCAACAGATGCGTAATCGTCCTTTAATAAAATTGCAAGTGCCCAAAAATGAGCTGGAGTCCATAACATTACTAAACCAAACAACCACCAACCACTAAGTCCTACATGCCCTGTGGCAGCAGATGCACCAACTAAAGGTGGTATCGCGCCAGCAACTCCTCCGAAAACAATATTTTTGGTTGTACGAGGTTTCAAAATAACTGTATATAAAATTACATAGCTAAATAGACCAAGAAGAGTTAATCCCGCAGCCAAATAATTTACACCACTTACTAAAAGCATCGAAGCTGCCAAAGTACACGATACAGCAGCTAAAAATACAGTCTCAGATGACAACTTTCCTGCTGGCAAGGCTCTTTTGCTAGTTCTTATCATCCTCTTATCTAATTCCATTTCCCACAAGCAATTAAGAGCTCCTGCTGCTGCTGCTGCCAAAGCGCCGCCTCCTAAAGTGCAGATAAGCTTCGGTGAAGACAAAGGCCATTCCTCTGTTAAAGCCATTCCTCCTAAAGTTGTTGCAAGTAAAAGTGGGATTAATCTAGGTTTTGCTACTTCAAGCCAAGGTGGCAAAGTTAATCTTTTTCTTGAAGGTACAACTTCATCCCTAATTGAAGATTTATAGTTCAAGTTTTCTAAGTTGCTACTATTCATGAATTGATACCCACCATTTGAGAATTTAAGGAGTGGTTTATACCTTTTTTGGTGAAAGGATTTCTAAAAATTAATGTTGTTAATATCGCAATAAATAAAGAAGCGTTAAGTTGATGACCGATAATAAAAATAGGTTCATTCAAATTTGTTTTAAGACTTAAAACACCCAAAACAATTTGGGAAAACAAGAGAAAAATAAGTGCTGAGAGATATTTCCAATTTTCAGTAAGCAAACTTCTCTTATAAAGTGCAGTAGCAATAATCAATAGAACTGAAAAAGTAATTGGAAAAGCAAATAATTTATGAGTATTTAGAATTAGGCATTGTTTATTAAAAGATAAGCAAATATGTGCTGACCAGGTTGATGAAAGCCTTACTCCAATAAAAGATTGAATCAAAGTAAGTAAAAGAGGAACAAACAATAACAATCTCCACCCAATCAATGGCTCTTCTATTTCGTCTTTTTCTAAATTTTGATTGATTGAAATTGTTATAATGAGAAGTAGAAAAGCTATTAAAAGATGGCCTGTAACAGTATATGAATCAAGCAGGTTTATTACTGTTAAAGCTCCAAAAGATCCTTGGACAATAACAAGAAAAAGTAGTAAAGAATAAGTTTTAGGTAACCAATTTGGAATTTCATTTTTCCAAATAATTGAAAGGATAAATTTAAAAAGAATTAATATCCCAACCAGAAAAGCATCTAGACGATGAAACCACTCTAGAAAAACTCTTAGATTCATATGATTAAAAGGCAAAAAAGATCCATAACATAATGGCCAATCTGGACAGGCAAGTCCCGCCTCCATTACTCTAGTAGCGCCTCCAATTGCAATTAGTGCTATTAGTGCAAGTACACTATGACTTCCCAACCTTTTAAAAATTGTCAGATATTTTGATTTATATAATTGGTTATTAATCAAATGGATAAAACCTATTATTCTTTATCATAAATTGGATTCAAAACCCAAACATTAATTAAAAATTAATATGTTTAATTTAAAAAAAAATTTACTAATTTAATCTTTTTTCCCTGACAATTAACTCTAAAAAGTTATGAATAATACGCCTTTTATTTCAAAAATCTTAAGAAGTTGTGAATTTAAATGATTTTCTTTTAACAAAGGATGCAGGATTAAAAAAATTGAATATCTTGAGGATATAAATACAAATTTTTAGAAATCAATTGTTAAATAAAAACATTTATTTAATACTAATTATTTCACTTGTTTTTGCTATATCATTTTGGATTGGTTTTAATGTAAATTTGCTCCCAGTGGAAGCAAGTATTAATGCCCCAATTTACGATGAACTTTTTAAAATTCTTTTCATCATTGGATTAATTATTTTTATAGGAATGACAATAGCAGTTATTTATAGCTTATTTAAATTTAGGAAAAGAAATGATCAGATAGGAGATGGTATAGCTTTAGAGGGAAATTTAAGCTTAGAAATCGTATGGACAATTATTCCTTCAATAATTGTTTTATTAATAGGTTTATATAGTTACAACATCTACGATCGAATGGGAGGGATGAAAGAACTAAATCATAACCATGAAATGATGAGTTCTAACACTGAAAAAATATGGGCTGGAATAAGTCAAACTTCTGAAAATGAAATAGCAATAAATAATTTATCAATAGAAGTTTCAGCTATGCAATTTGCATTTCTATTCAATTATCCCAAGGGCAATTTCATAACAGGAGAACTACACGTTCCTGTTGATCAAAAAGTATCAATGAAAATGGAATCCAAAGATGTCATTCATGCCTTTTGGGTACCAGAGTTCAGAATTAAACAGGATATTATTCCTGGACAGCCGACTATTCTAAATTTTACTCCTACAAAAGTAGGAAAATATCCGATAATTTGCGCAGAATTATGTGGTCCATATCATGGAGGGATGAGAGCCTCGATAATTGTTGAAGAGGAATCTGATTACAACGAATGGTTTAACAAAAATAAAAAACCAGAGGTAAATTTATGACAATATCAATTGACCCACAAAAAACTAATAATGAAAGCCTTCAACCTAAAGGCTGGCTTAGATACTTTAGTTTTAGCCTTGATCATAAAGTAATTGGGATACAATATTTAGTCTGCGGTTTTCTTTTTTATTTAATAGGAGGAAGCTTAGCGAGTGCTATAAGAATTGAACTAGCTAGTCCAATGTCTGACTTTATGCCAAGAGATGTTTATAACCAAGTTTTAACATTACACGGAACAATAATGATATTCCTTTGGATAGTGCCTGTAGTTAACGGTGCTTTTGGAAATTATTTAATTCCATTTTATGTAGGTGCGAGAGATATGGCATTCCCAAGATTAAATGCCGTAGCTTTTTGGTTAATTCCTCCTTCAGGTTTGATGCTGGTAGCAAGTTATTTTGTTGAGGGTGCTGCTCAGGCTGGATGGACGGCTTATCCACCTTTGAGCATAACTACTCCTCAATCGGGACAAATTATTTGGATTCTTAGCGTTCTATTACTTGGAGGCAGTTCTATATTTGGTGGAATAAACTTTATCGCCACCATTATCAAATTAAGAAGGCCAGGATTAAAACTTATGCAATTGCCAATGTATTGTTGGGCAATGCTTGGAACAAGTCTATTAGTTGTTTTGTCAACTCCTGTTTTAGCAGGCACTTTAATTCTACTAAGCTTCGATATCATCGCTAATACAGGGTTTTTCAATCCTGTTTTGGGAGGCAATGTCGTAGTTTATCAGCATTTATTTTGGTTTTATTCTCATCCAGCTGTATACATTATGGTCCTTCCTGCCTTTGGTTTAGTTAGTGAAATACTTCCTGTACATGCCAGAAAACCACTTTTTGGATATACAACAATGGTTTTTTCAATAATGGGGATAGTAGTTTTAGGTTTAGTTGTTTGGGCGCATCACATGTTTACGAGTGGAACGCCCCCTTGGATGAGATTGTTCTTTACTATTGCCACAGCATTTATTGCTGTTCCAACAGGTATAAAATTTTTCAATTGGGTTGCGACATTATGGGGAGGTAAAATTTCCATCAATAGTGCAATGTTATTCTCTTGCGGATTTATTATAAATTTTGTTTTTGGGGGTATTACAGGAGTTGCTTTGGCACAGGTACCTTTCGATATTCACGTTCATGATACCTATTTCGTTGTAGCACATTTTCATTACATAGTTTATGGAGGGACTGTTTTTATTATTTTCTCTTCAATTTATCATTGGTTCCCCAAAGCAACTGGAAAAATGCTCAATGAAAAATTAGGAATTTTACATTTTATCATTACCTTTATTGGATTTAACTTATGCTTTGCTCCTCAACATTGGCTTGGTTTAAATGGAATGCCAAGAAGAGTTGCAGAATATGATCCTCAATTCCAGTTCGTTAATCAAATTAGTAGCCTTGGGGCTCTTTTGATGGCTATAAGTACAATTCCTTTTTTAATAAATGTATTCCTAAGCTTGAGAAATGGAAAAGATGCTGGTGATAACCCTTGGAATGCTCTTACACCTGAATGGTTAACATCTTCTCCACCTCCAGTTGAAAATTGGGAAGGAGAAGCTCCTTTAGTTGAAGAACCTTATGGTTATGGTAAAGAAATTTCTGAACAAAAATAAAAACACATGACAACTCTAGATAGCTCAAAAGAAATTCAAAAAAATAATTCTGAAGTTAATGAAACACATGAAGACTTCAGAATGTTTGGTCTTATAACTTTCCTAATTGCGGACGGAATGACTTTTGCTGGATTCTTTGCTGCTTACTTAACTTATAAAGCAGTAAATCCATTACCTGATGGTGCTATTTATGAATTAGAACTACCAATACCTACACTGAATACAATTTTATTACTTGTTAGTAGTGCCACTTTCCATAAAGCAGGTAAAGCACTTTTAAAAGATAAAAACTCTGATTCCCAAAAATGGTTATTTTTTACTGCTTTTCTTGGAATTATATTTTTAATTTGTCAATTATTTGAATATTTTCATTTACCTTTTGGATTAACCGACAATTTATTTGCAAGTACTTTTTATGCTCTTACTGGTTTTCATGGATTACATGTCACTTTAGGCACTTTAATGATTTTAATTATTGCTTGGCAATCGAGAATCAATGGCGGAAGATTAACTAGTCAAAATATGTTCCCATTAGAAGCCGTCGAATTGTACTGGCATTTTGTAGATGGAATATGGGTTATTTTATTTATTATTTTATATCTTTTATAAAAAACTAAATTTAAAAAATTAAATATATTTTTTATTAATTTATATTGCCACAGTTCACCTTTTTAGTAAGAATATATAATTAGAATTTTGTCAGATAATGCTTGAAGGAAAAGAACTTCTTGAAAAAGCAAAATTATTAAGTAAAAAATCTGAAGATGAGATAGCAAAAGCTTGTGGGTACGTAGGTCCTAGCGGAAGAATCTTAAGAAAAAGTTTTTATAGGGCGCTTATCGAAGCTAAGGGTTACAAAATAGGAAATAGTCGTCAGGGGAAAAATGGTAATAGAGCTTCAAGAGGCAGACAGACAGAATTCAAAACTAAAGTTCATGGTAATGGGAACCTATTAATTGGTCATGCATACACTAAAAAATTAGGTCTAGAACCTGGTCGGGAATTTAAAATAGATCTTAAAAAAGAGTCAAAAACAATTTATCTGATTCCATTAAATTAAAAAAATATATTCTACCAACCGTTTTCTTTAAGCCATTCCGAAGAAATATTATTTGAAGATAAATCTTGATTACTATTTTTATTAAATAAAAGTAATTTCTCTACATATTTAATTAGTGCATCTGCCTCAAGGTTTACGCTGTCACCGACATTTAATTTATTCAGATTTGTGTTATGCCAAGTATGAGGAATTATCGCAATAGTAAATATTTCTCCTTCCCGCTCATATTTTGCAATTGTAAGACTTATTCCATTTACACAAATACTGCCTTTATTAACTACATATTTCGAAAAATTATTATTTTTCCACTTTATAGATAACAGCCAGGATTTCTCTAATTTTTCTATACTCTCAACTGTCCCAAGACCATCAACATGTCCACTGACTATATGGCCTCCTAGACGGTCAGACACTCTAAGAGCTGGCTCTAAATTAACAATCTGATTCAGGTTCGACTTTACTCCTAAAGTTGTTTTTTTTAATGTTTCCTCACTAACATCAACAGTAAATTTATTTTGAAAAATCTCTTTAACTGTCAAACAAATTCCATCAACAGCTATACTGTCACCGATTGCCATATCAAATAAATTATCTAGAATTTCAATTTCTAAAATATTTTTTTCTTGTTTTAGTTTTCCAATTGATTGAATTATTCCTGTAAACATAGATTTGAGAAAAATATTTTTGCAAAATTTTGTATTTACTTTAATTTACTTTAAATGATTTTCAACTATAAATAAAGAATAAATAAAAAGAAATTGATCATATTTAAATGATAATTAATTCACAAAAAAGATCATTTGGTATAGGGGCGAAAGTGAGCTTATTCACTTTAGGGACAATGCGAGCAACTGAAAGTCTAGAAAAAATGTGTAGCATAATAAAAAATGCATATTATGTAGGAATTAACCACATAGAAACAGCCCCCTCTTATGGTGATGCTGAATCACTTATAGGAAATTCAATAAAAAAATTAGCAATAGAAGAGAATATAAAAGAAAAAAATTGGGTGATTACTTCCAAAGTTTTACCAAAGGGTGATTTTGAATTTTTAAAAAATAATTTTAAAAAGTCTCTTAAAAATTTAAATCGAGAGAAAATTAATAATCTTGCAATTCACGGACTCAACTTAAAACAACATCTAGATTGGGTTCTTGCTGGAGAAGGTAAGAAATTCATATCTTGGATACTCGAGAAGGAACTAGTTGATCAAGTTGGTTTTAGTTCTCACGGAAGTTATTCACTAATTAAAGATGCAATTAACTGTGAAGTTTTTACTTTTTGTAGTCTTCATTTACATTATTTAGATCAATCTAAGATTGCTTTAGCAGAGGAAGCTATAAAAAAAGGTATGGGAGTTTTAGCAATATCACCTGCTGATAAAGGCGGTAGATTGTATTCTCCAAGTGATATTTTAATAGAGGCCTCTAAGCCTTTTCATCCATTAGAATTAGCGTACCGATTTCTGCTGGCAAAAGGCATTACAACTTTATCCTTGGGGGCGACAAACAAAAAAGATTTTGAATTTGCGCATAAACTTAGAAACGCATTCGAGAAGCTTACAAAACTTGAAAAAAACGCCCTGAATAAAATTGAGGAAGTTTCTAATGAAAGATTAAACTCAACCAAATGTGAACAATGTAGATCTTGTCTTCCATGCCCAAATGAAGTGCCTATTCCAGAAATACTTCGTTTAAGAAATATATCTATTGGTTATGGCCAATTAGAATTTTCAAAAGAAAGATACAATTTAATAGGAAAAGCTGGCCACTGGTGGGAAGAAAAAAATTCCTCATTTTGTCAAGAATGTAATGAATGCGTTCCTAAATGTCCTAGTAAATTAGATATACCAAATTTATTAAAGGAAACTCATAATTTATTAATTGAAAATCCTACAAAAAGATTATGGGGATAAGGACTCATTCCAGAAATTTTTAAGATTAATTTTTTGTTCATTTGTTAGTAAAGGGAAAGACCAACTATTTTCCCAACATTTCTCAGAAGGTCCTGAGACGGGAAACATTTCGGATTTATATTTACTTTGCAAATAATCACTATTGAATGGTAGATACCAACCCTGGCTTACTAATTTATCTACTATTGATTTATTTTCTAAAGATTTAATCCATTTAATTAATATTGCATTATTTAGATTTGATCGACTAAGTAGAAAATGCCACATCAAAGGTACACCTTGGCTTGGGAAAACTAAAGAAAGTCTTGGATCTATTTTTAAATATTTTGAACAAAGACTATAAGGAACTATTGCGACACTAGCATCAGAATTAATCAACCAATTGAGCATATTTTTATCATCAAATAACATTGCTTGGCTTTTGAGTTTTTTTAAAGAATTAGATGAATTAATTTTTTGAGCAATTGACAATATTATTCTGGGACTTTGTGGAAAAATAATTTTCCCAGTTAATTTTTTAGAAAGAAGAAAATCCCAAGAAGTTCTGGCTGAATTTATTAATTCTTTATTATTTTTAATGATAATTGTATAGGGTACTACGCCAATAGGAAATAATTTACTTCTCTGATCTTGATTAAAACTTCTCAAAAAATCTATCGATTTCTTATCTAAATTTTCGAAAAGTGCATATTCATTTATTTTTTCAAATTCTGAAAAATCTATACTAGAAATCCATCCATCATTTATTAAAGTAAAGTCAGAATTGAAAATTGTGTTTCTATTTTTTTGTAGCCGAATATTTTCAAAATTAATTTT
>QCQY01000025.1 GCA_003209475.1 Prochlorococcus sp. AG-459-B06 | reverse complement strand
CTGAAGTAACATCTATTGATTATTTGAATATTTAGGAAAAATTAAAACTGTGCCTACAAAAAAGAAAAGAAGAGTTTTTCCTTTTACAGCTGTAATAGGTCAAGAAGAAATGAAATTAGCTCTATTGTTAAATGTTATTGATCCAAGAATTGGAGGAGTTATGATAATGGGTGATAGAGGGACTGGAAAGTCTACTACTATCAGAGCCTTAGCTGATTTGTTGCCTGCAATCGATGTTGTTAAAGACGATCCATATAATAGTTCTCTAATCGATCCTGATTTACAAAGTAAAGAAGTTTCGGAAAAAATTACTCAAGGAGAAAATCTAGAGAGTATTCAAAAACAAGTACCTATGGTTGACTTGCCTTTAGGGGCTACGGAAGACAGGCTTTGTGGAACCATTGATATAGAGAAGGCTTTAAGTGAAGGTGTTAAGGCATTTGAACCTGGATTGTTGGCTAAAGCTAATAGGGGTTTACTATACGTTGATGAAGTGAATTTGCTTGATGATCATTTGGTTGATGTACTTCTAGATTCGGCTGCTTCCGGATGGAATACAGTGGAAAGGGAGGGAGTTTCAGTTCGACATCCTGCGAGGTTCGTCCTTATTGGTTCAGGCAATCCAGAAGAAGGTGAATTAAGGCCTCAACTATTGGATAGGTTTGGAATGAGTGTTGAGGTTAAGACAGTTAGAGATGCTGAATTAAGAGTTCAAGTAGTAGATCAAAGAACTTCTTTTGACGATAATCCTGATGAGTTTTCATTGAGTGTTGAGAAACAACAGGATGAACTTCAACAAAAGGTTATTAAAGCACAAGAAATATTAAATTCTGTACAAATGGATGATGACCTAAGATTGAATATTTCTGCTATCTGCGGAGAACTAGATGTTGATGGTTTACGTGGAGATATTGTCACAAATAGGTCTGCAAGGGCAATTGCAGCCTTTGAAGGCAGAACTGAAGTTCAAGAAGATGATATAGCAAGGGTTATTTCTTGTTCCTTAAGACATAGACTAAGAAAAGATCCTTTAGAACAAGTTGATTCAGGTGAAAGAGTTGTTCAAGCTTTTTGTAAAGTATTCGATCTAGATGAAAAAGAAAATCTTTCAAAATTTCAATTGTCTGCTAAAGCTTAATAACAGTGAGAATTATTGGGATTGACCCTGGATTAGCTAGAGTTGGTTATGGAATAATTGAAATAAAAAATGAAAGAAAGATATTATTAGATTGTGGCGTTATTGAGACAGGCAAAGATAAAAAAGAAGAAGATAGACTTTATGAGATATTCCAAGATCTTAATGAATTAATAAATCATTGGAACCCAACTGCAGCGGCGGTAGAAAAATTTTTCTTTTACAAGTCAAGCACTACAATTAGTGTAGTTCAGGCTAGAGGAGTGATTATGATGGTATTGGCCTCTAAAAAAATTCATGTTAGTGAATATTCACCTGCTCAGATAAAATTAACAATTGCTGGGTCTGGAAAGGCATCAAAGAAAGATATTCTTGATGCTGTTATGTTTAACTTAGATCTTAATAAACCTCCAAAACCTGATGATTCGGCAGATGCATTGGCTATAGCACTCACAAAATTAAATGAAGATGGCTTTAACTAAAATTTAATATGACGATCTTTGAAAATAAGAAATTGGAGAGGGATACGTTTAGAAAACTAAGAGATAAGATTTCTCTTAATCAAAGAGAAAATGTAGAAAAGAATGTAAGATTATATGTTGATTCATTTGTTAAGGGATATAAAAATATTGGTTATATAGCAATATATTGGCCTCTGAAAAATGAAGTAGATATAAGAAGTCTTAAGAAAAAATTCATCTTAGCTTTACCTAGATGTAAAAATAAAAAAAATTTGTTATTTTTTCCATGGGATGAAAAACCTCTTACCAAAGATTCTGAGGGGATACTAAGTCCAAATAACTCTTCCCCATTAAGTCATTTGCAGATAAGCATGATACTTGTTCCATGTCTTTCCGTTGATAAAAATTTAACAAGATTAGGTTATGGAGGAGGATATTTTGATAAATTAAGGAGGGATAATGATTGGAGAAATGTTCCATGCATTGGAGTATTAACTTCTAATTGTGTAAGTACGATTCCATTAACCAGAGCTGAGTGGGATATTCCTCTATCTGGCTTTATCACAGAAAAAGAAATATTTGTATAATTAAGAAGTTCATAAAGTGATTAATTTATAGTTTTAGAAATATGAAAAATCAGGAAAAATACAATAATTTATCAAAATTAGTAGAAAAGTTGAAGAAATCAGAAGACCCAAAAAGAAAGTATGAATACATTTTGTGGTTAGGCAAAAAATTGAAAGAACCAGATAGTGAAATCCTTGTTGAAGAAAATAAAGTTAAGGGATGCGTTTCAGAAGTTTTTGTTAAGGCAAATATTAAAGGCGGTAAATTATTTTGGGAAGGATATTCTGATGCCCTAATAACCAAGGGTTTATTAGCATTCTTAATTACTGGGTTAGATGAATTAACACCAAATGAGGTTGTTAAAATAGATAAGAAATTTATTGAAGATACTGGTTTGAAAGCAAGCTTAACACCTTCACGATCAAATGGTTTTTTAAACATTTTATTGAAAATGCAGTCTCAAGCAAATGAATTTTTGTTGGTCTAATAATATAAAATTAAAATCAAAGTTAAAAGAAATAAAAAATGAGAAAATGCAAAATTGGGATTGTAGGTTTTGGAACTGTAGGTTCAGGAATTTATAAAATATTAAGTTCTGAAGTTGATACACATCCAATTCTAAAAGAAATAGAAATTGTAAAAATAGCAGTTAAAGATCTTAATAAAAAAAGGGATATTGAGCTAGATAATAATTTATTGACTAATGATCCATTTAAATTAATTAATGACCCCTCTATAGATGTAATTGTTGAAGTAATGGGCGGGGTTGATTTAGCGAAAGATATTATTCTGCAATCAATAAAATTAGGTAAATCCGTTGTCACTGCAAATAAAGCGGTCATTGCAAGATATGGAGAAGAAATATATAAAACTGCATCTAAAGAGGGAGTTTATATTTTGTCAGAGGCAGCAGTTTGCGGGGGGATTCCTATTATTGAACCCTTAAAAAGATCATTAAAAAGCAACAGTATAAAAAAAATGGTTGGGATAATAAATGGCACAACAAATTTTATTCTTTCAAAGATGACAAATGAAAAAGCTGATTACAAGGAAACCTTAAAATTGGCCCAAAGCCTTGGGTATGCAGAATTTGATCCAACTGCTGATGTTGAGGGACATGATGCTGCTGATAAAATTTCAATTCTTAGTGAACTTGCTTTTGGAGGGAAAATCAATAGAGAGGAGATACATTCTGAGGGCATTAGTAAAATTAATCTCAAGGATATCGAATATGCCAATAAATTAGGATTTGAAATAAAACTTTTAGCTCTCTCCGAAAGGGGACAAATTAATAGTAATGATTCACTCGCTTTGAATATTTGGGTAGGACCTTCTTTGATTCCAAAATCTCATCCATTGGCAACAGTTAAGGGAGTTAATAATGCCTTATTGATAGAGGCTGATCCTCTTGGAGAGATAATGTTGTATGGTCCAGGTGCAGGGAGTGGCCCAACTGCTGCATCAGTATTATCAGATATATTAAATCTGCATGCCGCCTCAGTAAAAAATAATAATTCAATCGATCCACTATTATCTTTTGATTTCTGGAGAAACTGTCACATCATAGGATCTTCACAAATAAATAAAAAAAATTACCTTAGAATTATTTGTCTTGATAGTCCAGGTGTAATAGGAAAGATTGGAGATATTTTTGGGAAGAATAACGTATCAATCGAATCAATTGTTCAGCTAGATGCAAGTGAGGACAAAGCTGAAATTGTAGTTATTACTCATGAGGTGAATAATGGAGATTTTGAGAAATCGAAAGATGAAATAAATTCGCTCAATGAAGTCAAAATTATTGCAAGTCAATTAAGTTGTATTTAAAAAAAAGTTTGCAAATTTCTTTATAGCCTGGTAAACCGAAGAAAGTAAGTGTTTAGTTTTAGTATCTTAATGATTCATTCAAAACTATTAGATAATAATGAAAAAAATAATTTAATTTTTTCTGAAAACCTTTATAAAGGTGCTTGTGTAAAAATTAAAAATAGCAATAAGACTTTTCAAGTAATTGGTTTAAATACAGGTAAAGAAATTTGTTGGGTGAGAGAGTGGCCTTTTGCCTGTAATTCTAAAAAAACATTTGCTTTAGAGATAAGTCAAATAACCTTACAAATTTTTTGCTCAAATAATTCTTCAGAAAAATTAAACAATTATTGTGTATGAAAAAAAAAGTTTTTTTATCAATATTTATTATTTTAATTTCTTTTTTACAGAATTCTTGCAGCTCAAAAAGAATATCTAAAAAGATCATAGTAGCAAGTTCTGGTAAAATTGAATCTTTAGATCCAGCTAGAGCAAATACTCTTAAAGCAATTCAATTAATCAGTTCTCTAGGAGACACTTTATATGAAATAAATTCTGATGGAGAATTAATCCCTGAATTGGCCTCGGGGATGCCAATTATTTCAAAGGATAGACTTCAAATAACTATCAATTTAAGGAAGAATGTTTTTTTTCACGATGGAACTGCATTTAACTCAAATGCTATAAAGTTTACCTTTGATAGATTCAAAAGAATTGGAACGATGAATTATATTTTAGGAAATAAGATTAAATCAATAGAACCCCTAAGTGAATATTCTGTCATAATAAATTTGAATAAACCATCAAGTTCATTAAATGGTTTACTTACATCAGTAAATTTAACTCCAATATCACCCACTTTTTACAAACAATATTCTGATAAGTTTTTAAATGAAAAATTCGTTGGTACTGGCAAGTATGTTCTGACCAGTTTTTCTAATGAAGTGCAATCAATTGATCCATATTTGAATTATTGGGGTGAAAAGCCCTTAAATAAGGGCGTTAATTTTGTGGGATATTCAAATTCATCTTCTCTTTTTGGAGCTTTAAAAAGTAAACAAATTGACGTGCTTTTATCAAATTCAATTGATGATAGTCAGAGAAAAAATTTAAATAATTTAAGCAAAAATAAACAGTTTAATGAAGGTAATAGCCCTTTCACTGAATTAAGTTTTATAAGTCTTAAAACTAGTTCTTATCCCTTAAATAATCTTAATTTAAGACTGGCTTTGGCAAAAAGTCTTAATAGAAAATTGATTAGTGAGAAAGTAAGTTATGGATTAAGGAAGCCATCTAGATCAATTATTCCGCCGATACTAAAAAAAGATAATCAAGAACTGTGGCCTAAATATGATTATTTAGAAGCGAGAAGGTTATTGCAAAAAGAAAATTATTGCAATGGAAATATTCTAAAAATACCCCTTACTTATAGATCGAATGTACCAGCTGACAAGCTTATTGCGCTTACATGGCAAGAAGAAATTAAAAGTTCTTTGAAAGATTGTATTGATATTGAACTTAATGGGGTTGAATCTACAACAGTTTATAAGAATCTAAGTTTAGGAATTTATACGGCAGTTCTTCTCGATTGGACTGGGGCTTATTCAGATCCAGAGGCCTATCTCACCCCTCTTTTAAGTTGTAATGAAATAGTTGATGGCATATGTAAAAAAGGAGAATCAGTTTATAGCGGTAGTTTTTGGGGATCTAATAAAGTGGAAAGTTTATTTCTTGAGAGTGAAAAAATAAGTGGAACTAAAAGATTAGAAAAACTTGTTGAAATTGAAAAAATAGCGGCAACTTCAATACCTTATATTCCTATATGGATATCCTCTCAAAAAGCATGGTCTCAAAATAAAATATCAAAACCTATATTTAATGGTGCAGGAATAATCTCATTGAGTGATCTTGAGTTAATTAATGAGTAGAAATTTAAATAAACTATTAAATTATTCCTTTTTAAAAATTTCATTAATTCCGATAATGTTATGGATAATTTCTTCATTAGTTTTTATTTTATTGAGAGTTGCTCCAGGCGATCCTGTCGATGCAATACTTGGTTCTGGTGCAGATGAGGTTTCTAGGGAATTTCTAAGAAATAAATTGGGACTAAATGAACCTTTAATAAATCAATATTTTTCATATATTAAAAATATATTGCACTTAGATTTTGGCCAATCTCTTAGTACCCAAGAGCCAGTCCTAAATATTATTATTAAGTCATTGCCTGCAAGTCTTGAGCTTGGATTCTTTTCAATATTAAGTGCCATAATAATGGGATTCCCATTGGGATTAATTGGCTTAAGAAATAGAGGGAAAAAGACTGATTATATCGCTAGAATATTAGGAATTGCTACATATGCGATCCCTCCTTTTTGGGGTGCAATGATAGCTCAATTATTATTTTCTGTATTTTTTAATATTTCCCCAATTGGAGGTAGATTTCCAATATTCCAGCAACAACCTCAAATTACAGGTTTTCTAGTTTTAGATAGTATTCTTTCAAATAATATTGTTGCTTTGAAAGATAGTCTTTATCATCTCGCACTCCCTTCGATTACCCTTGGCTTTTTATTAAGTGGCATATTCAGCCGCTCATTAAGAATAAATTTGGATAAGACATTAAAAAGTGATTATGTAAATGCTGCTATATGTAGAGGAATATCAAGGAAAAAAATATTTTTAAACCATGCATTTCCTAATGCTATATTGCCAATTGTCACAATTTCTGGCTTGACTATGGCCTCACTAGCAGGAGGTACTCTGTTGTTCGAGGTAACTTTTTCATGGCCAGGTATAGCTTTAAGATTACATGAAGCTATTTCTCAAAGAGACTATACCTTGGTTCAAGGAATTGTAATTTTTACCTCTATGCTCATAGTCTCTTTAAATCTCTTTGTGGACATTATAATCGCATATTTAGACCCACGAATAGAGTACTAATTTTCGGAAATTTCTTTTATTGTTTCAAGATCAAGAAGATGGAAATCAAGTCCCAAATCTCTTTGGTTTTTAACTACTGTAGGGATCTTTTGGTCTTTAATATTTTTTAAAAATTCAACTATAAATTTTGTAGATAAATCTTGTACTAATAATGGCTCTGAACCAATAAAAGGTTCACTTATTTTGAATAGGTCATTATTTTTTTCATAGTTTTTATTAATTCTTATTGGAGAGAAATGACTTGCTCCTTCAATAATTAGAAATCTATTTGAAGGATTATTTAAAGCAGTAAAAACACTAAATTGTTCATTTATTAATGGTGTAATAAGGTCATATGTACCACCTATAAGAAGAGTTGGTGTTTTAATGCCTGTACTATTTTCTTTTGGCCATACTAAACTGCCAAATGAATTAAAACCTATAATCGCACTGGCCTTATTAGTATTATTTTTCTTAGGGAATGGTATTTCGCTCAACTGACATTGAAGTAATTTAGATAAATTTGTTACCGCAAAATCTTTTAATGCCGAATCACATTTGTCCTCTAGTTGATCATTAGGTTTATTGCCTTCATATAAAAGTGCTATTAAAGCACCAAGTGAATGCCCCATTAAAATATAAGAATCATTAGGTAAACCAAATTCTCCATTTTCATGAGCTTTTAATACAGCATCTAAATCTTTAATTCTATATAAGAAAAAGTCTGCACTTCCTGGTAATGTTTCCTTACCTTCGAGTACTTCTAGTAATGATTCTAAATTACTCCCTCTATGATCTATGAATAATATTGGCCAACCTCTTTTAGCCAATTCATTGCCTATCCATTTGAAATTATTAATTTCGCCTCCAAGTCCTGGCATAAAAATTATTAGTTCTTTATCATCATTTGTTTTATTGCTTTTCCATATTTCAATTTCAAAAGGTTTCACTCGGTGAGGAGCATAAATTTTTTTATTGATTTTTATTAGATCTTGAAATGATTTTTTTTCAGCATGTTTGAAGGCATTTTGGTTCGTTCTTTCAAGATTATTTAATTTGGATAAAAGTTCTTGTTGCATTGATAATTCATTTTTCCATGATGAAATTATTAAAATTAAATTATCAATATCTAGTGAAATTTCCTCTGATGGTAATGCCTTTATGATTTCTAAAGTTGAAACTTCCTTTTCTTGATCTAATAAATTTTCTATAGTGTTATAAATTTCTGTTCCATTATTGTCATTTGGAACTTTAATGCTTTTGCTTAATTCTGTAAGAATTTTTCGCCCTATCCAACTTCTTAATATTTCTCTATTTAATCCCTCTTCCTTGAAAACTGGAAATTCTAAAAATTTTGATAATTCAAAAACTCTTATTAATCCATTTTTTTTTAACCAATCTATTAATTCTGTTGAATCATCTTTGTATTTTTCTAATTTTGATAATTGTTCTATAGTAAGGGGGATTTCCATCTCTTCAAATTTTATATTTATCTTTTCAGCAGCCTTTAAACCATTATTAAAAAATAAACCACAAAAACTAAAAAAAATTATAAAAATGTATTTCACTTGTGATTAGTCTAAATAGTTTACAAATTAGCAAAAATTGGTGGATTCAATTTCCATATCATTTGAGGTTAATTACCAAGATAAGATTTTTCGCTGCATTTGGAGCAGGAGGCGTTATTTATTTAACATCACTTATTTTTAATAACATAGGATTATCAGCAACAGATATTGGCTTGGGGTTTACCATTTCAGCAATAATTGGAACCGTAACAAGACTCTTTACAGGTAAATATCTTAATAAAAAAGGAAAAATACAATTTCCAATAGTTACTTCTTCAATACTAAGTATTGCCGCTAGCTTATGCCTCATTTTTTCAAGAGATACCTTTTTGTACATAATTGGACAATCATTTGTTGGGGCTGCTGCAGGAATATATTGGCCTGCTGCCGAGTTTGGGGTCCCCTATTTTTGCCATCCTATCGAAACACGTAAAGCTTATGCACTTGTAAGAAGTTCGGAGGCTTTAGGGATATTTCTAGGGGTATTCTTAGGGGGTTACATGACGAATTTTTTGTATCCCAAATCAATTTTTATTAATGATATATTTTGCATGTTAGTTATCACATATTTAATAACTAGAAATAGTTCTTCTATTAAAAGAAACTTAGAAAATTTCCAAAAAAAATTAGTAGATCCATCTAATCAGGGACAATTGAAATGGAATAAAAATTCAACAACAATAATTCTATCTATTTTATTGATAACTACCTCTTTAGCTTTGATTCAAGTAACTTTGCCTCTGGATCTTGTTAAAGGTGGAGTATATCGCAATGCATTAAGCAAAGAAATTATTAGTCTTATAATTTCTATTCAGTTAATTTTATTGTTGTTTTTACAATGGCCTATCGGTTCTTGGATATCTAAGAAAGAAAGATTATTTGGCTTGAAATTTAGTTTAATAAATTTCTCTTTCGCTTCATTTTTATTATTTATTTCTAGTTATTTAAATATCCCAGGTTTTTATTTAATTTCTTTTTCATTGATTTTAGTAAGTTTAGGGACTGCTTCATTTCTTCCAACATCAACTGATGTCGTTTTCAGAATAGCTCCTTCAAATAAAAAAGGTTTTGCACTTGCTCTACTATCACAATGCTTCGCTATGGGTTATTTTTTTGGACCATTTATTTCAGGACGCATATTAGATCTATTTGGTTACGCTTCAATAATCTGGCTTTCAATTTCATGTTGTTGCTTTATTGTATTTGCAATTCTATTTAAGAGATTTTTTTAATTAATTTTTTCTAATTCAATAATTCTTCTCTCTCTTAGAAATAAGAAAAAAGGTGCTGAGAATGCGAAGGCTATAAGAAAAGTTCCAATATATACAACCCACATATTCTTTACGTTTAGTTTTTTTGATTCATTTACTATCCATATAAAAATAGCGCTTGCCCCTACTAATAAGTCTCTAGAAATTGACTGAGCTGCAGGGTTTGCATTCGCTAAAGAAATAAAGTTATTTATATCAAAGCTGTTTCCATATTCCCTAGCAAATTCGAAATTTGCCATCATTGGCAGGACAGCACCCAAAATTGATAGAAAAAGGTAAAGATAAGATAGTATCTTTTTATTATCTTTTAAAATGTTAAATGAATTCACTTGTCAAAAATACTTCTTTTAATAATAGTATTTAAAAGCTTATGGTTGTTGAAAAGAATAATAAAGTAGAAGATTATAAATTTAAAAAAGGAAATTTAAATTTTGCTGTTGTTGGTCATGTTGAGTGGATGAATTTCTTAAAGGTTGATCAATTACCAAAACCCGGAGTCATTTCTCATTCTGAAAAGTCCCTTGAGTATCCAGCTGGTGGTGGCTCTATTATCGCGAAAATACTTTCTGATTTAACTTTAAATCAAATTCATTTTTTTACTTCATTAGGTAATGATGATTATGGAGATAAGTGTTTCAAGATTCTCTCAAATATGGGAATTAAGTTGCATGTAGCTAGGCGTGATAAACCAACTAGAAGAGGATTTAGTTTAATTGACTCTCAAGGTGAAAGAGCAATAACAGTTATTGGAGAAAGGTTAGCTCCAAATCATAAAGACAAGTTAGAATGGAACATTTTAAAAAAAATGGACGGAATTTTTATTACTGCATCTGATTCAGAGATTTTTAAAATGGCTAGATCTGCTTCAATACTTTGTACAACTCCAAGAGTAGGATTAAATACAATTAATAAATCAAATGTTCTTTTAGATGGATTAATAGGCAGTAATATTGATCCCGGGGAAGTTTTTTCTTTTTCTGAATTATCCTTAAAACCCAAATATACTATTAAAACTGAGGGAGAGAAGGGAGGCATAATATTTCCCGGTGGAAGATATAAGGCTCTTAAAAACAAAAAATTAAAGGTTGATTCCTATGGATGTGGCGATTCTTTTGCTGCTGGTATTCTTTATGGAATGGCATCTAAGTGGGATATAGATAAAAGTTTAAATCTTGCTAAAGTAATGGGGAGAGACGCCAGTGAATTTTTCGGCCCATATGCAAGTATTGATGAAAAATAATTGATTTAAGACTTATATGAGCAATTTAGATAATAAAAATAAAAATCTACTTATAGAAA
>QCQY01000024.1 GCA_003209475.1 Prochlorococcus sp. AG-459-B06 | reverse complement strand
GAATCAATGTATATTGATGGATATATTTCTCTTGCAAATAAGAATAAGGCTATTAAAGAGAAAATAAACTTAAATTATCAAAAAGCTGATAGTTTTTTAGATGATAAATTACTAATAAATTTTATTCTTCAGGAAACAGATAAAAAAATTAAAAATAAAAATGATTATAAATTTTTAAGAATTAAATCTTCTATCAACAAAGATTGGCAAGAAAAAGCCCAAAAAATATCAAAATATGCAGGGCCTAAAGAACTTGAGTTTGCTCTTTTATCAATTGAATCAAAAACAGGACTAATCAGGACAATGATAACCAGCAAAAATCCGTCAATTAATGAATATAATAGAGTCATTACATCTGTAAGACCTTTAGGTTCTACTTTTAAAATAATTCCTTATGCTGCTGCATTAATAGAAGGAATAGAATTAAGAGATAAATTTGAAGACTTACCAAGATGCTGGGAAAGTTATTGCCCAAAAAATTTTTCAGAAGACTATAGAGGTTCAATATCTTTGATTGAATCATTTAAAAGTTCATCAAATATCGTTCCAATAACAGTAACAAAAAAAATTGGTTTAAAAAATATTATTAAATTAGCGAATACATTTGGACTAGGTTACAGGCAAAAGTTTGAGGAATTTCCATCATTAGCTATTGGCGCCTACGGAGATAATCTTTTAAACATTACAAATGCATATTCTGCAATAAATAATAATGGGAAGATTCAAAGCCCTGAAATCTTAGAAAAAATAGAATCATTAAATAATAAGTCTATTTGGGAAAAAAAATTTATCTCCAAGAAAATATTAGATTTAAAAATAAACAAAAAAATAAAAAAACTTCTTGAAAAATCTGTAAAAGAAGGAACTTCAAAAGCAGCCTCTATAAAAGGAAAGAAAATTTATGGAAAAACAGGAACATCTGATGGAAATAAAGATCTATGGTTTATTGGTTCATTTGACAACCTTACAACAGGGATCTGGATAGGTTATGACGATAACAAAGAATCTGAATTATCTAGTGGAAATGCAGCTTATTTATGGAAGAAGTATGTAGCTGAAATTTATAAAATTCCAATTAAAAAATAAATTATATTTTTAAGATTTAAAAGAAATTATTGCAGAATAAAATCCATCACCAGGATAATCTAAGTTAGGTAAAATTTGCTTTTGGCTAACCAATTTTAAAGCTTTGTTTTTTTCAATAAATCGTTTAATTAATAGATTATTTTCATCGGGACAAATAGTACAAGTTGAATAAACTAGAGTTCCATTTTTTTTCAAAAGAGGAAAAATACTATCTAAAAGTTTTTCTTGTAATAAAGTTAAAGATTTTATTTTTTCTTTACTTAAAGACCATCTTGAATCTGGATTCCTGGAAAGAGTTCCAATACCAGAACATGGAGCATCTATTAAAATTTTATCAAAATAAGATACAAGCTTAGGATTTAATTCAATCAAACTCGTAGCATCAGCCTTAAGGGTATCAACAGATTTCAAATTTAACCTTTCTAAATTTGATTGAAGTATTTTCAATCTTTTTGCTGATCTATCTACAGCAAGGATTTCAGCACTATCATTTGTTAATTCTGCTAGGTGGGTAGACTTACTTCCTGGAGCTGCGCAAGCATCTAAAATTTTTTCACCTTCTTTTGGATTTAAGAGAGGTGCTATCCTCTGAGAAGATCTATCTTGAATTGTCCAAAGTCCATCACTATATCCTGGTAAATTTTTTATAGATCTTGGATTAGATTTTAAAGTAATTCCATTATGTAAATCTTTAATAATTTCAGCACCAATTTTATTTTCATGAAGTACTTTCAAAAATTCATCTAAATTAGTTTTTAATTGGTTAACTCTTAAATCAATTGAAGGTTTTTTATTAAATGCCCTAACGATATTTTCACCCTCGCTATTGCCGACCCATTTATAAAGATCCTTCACAAGCCATAGTGGTAATGATTCAAGATATGAAATTCTTTCTTTTCTATCAGAAGATAATTCCGGAAAAATTTTTTGTTCTAATTTTCTTGATGCATTTCTCAATATAGCATTTACAGTTCCCGCTAAACCATTTAAATCTGTTTTTTTAGCTACTTCTACAGTGGTAGAGATAGCTGCAGGAAATGGAATTTTATCCATTTTCAATAATTGATATAAACCTATATGCAGAAGCCATCTCAACTTTGGAGGCTGCTTTTTATAAGTAATTTTTGATGTATGATCCGTCCAAAGATCAAGAAATTTTCTATACCTTATGCATCCAAAAGATAATTCCGTAATAAAAGCTATATCAAGAGGATTAAATTGATAATTTTTTAAAACCTTTTCAAGAGCATGATCAGAAAAATCACCAGAACTAACCTTTAATAAAATTTCCCAAGCTGCCTTTCTTTGTAAATATCCTATGCTCAAAATATAATTAATTTTTTAAAGATAACTTTAATATACAAAAAATTCAAAAATTTAAACTACTTTTTCAATTGCAGAATTAAACCAAATAAAACCTAAGATAGAAATAAGTGAAAGATTAAATCCTAAAAAAAGAAAGATATTTAGAGAATGGATTCTTTCCCGAAAAAATATATTTTTCTCTTTTTGATACTTCATTATTAAAATAAAAACTTATTCAGGATTTCAAACGGCAACCAATATTGATAGATCCTGCATCAAGCATTCTTCCTAATTTAATTGCTATGGATTCCTCCAACCTAGTGAAATTAAATTGATGGGTAGTTATCCAATCTAATTCAGAAAAAGTGATAATTCCCGTCGAATTACTTTTTAAAAAAAGTTTTCCAATTTCCATTAGATAAATCTAATTTACTTTAAATTAACATCCGTACTTAATATTTCTTCGTAACATAATATTCTTTTAATTTTTCAAAGACAACTGTAGGGTTATTACTCTTAATTTATTGAATATCTCTTAAAAATTTATCGGCCATATTTAAGTGATTATTTAATTTTTCCTCTGACATTTTATCGAGATTTCTCGTTAACATCGCCAGACGATATTGCTTTCTAAAAAAACTTTCATTATCTTTAATAAATTTCCAAAATAAGCCATCCCATATTTCACACCATGGGCCACTTTTAAAATTAGACATTTTTTTTACATAATTAGAGCTTGATATATATGGCTTTGTTGAAAAGATACCACCATCACTAAACTGACTCATTCCGTAAACATTTGGGACCATAACCCAATCATAGGAATCAATAAACATTTCCATAAACCATTTATAAACTTGGTTGGGGTGAATTCTACATAGAAGCATAAAGTTGCCTACAATCATTAGCCGCTCAATATGATGACAATAACCAAATTTAATAATATTTTTTATAACAACGTCTACTGGTTCAATTCCTGTATTTCCTTGATAAAAAGATTTTGGAATTGGCTTATCTTCAAAATTCCAAAAATTACTATTTCGCATCTTTGTTCCGTACTTTTTATAGACGAGGCAAATAAATTCTCTCCATCCAATAATTTGACGAATAAAACCCTCTAAAGAGTTAATAGGAACATTATTATTTTTTGCAAAAAGTAATGCTTTATTTACTACTAAATCTGGGGTTAATAGGCCGCTATTTAAAAGAGGAGAAAGTAAACTGTGCCATAAAAAAGAATTTTCTTTAGAAATAGCATCCTCATAATCTCCAAATAAGAAAAATCTATGTTTAAAAAAATCATTTAACCATTCATCTGCCTCTTCAAAATTAGTTGGATAAAAAAAGTTTTTACTTTCTCCAATAAACTCAATATCTACATTGGAAAATGACCTTTCTGCATTAACTACAAATTTATTTTTTTGTAATTTAGGTGTATCGGGTATATTTATTTTTTTTGGTAATTTTTTTCTGTTCATTTCATCAAAACTCCATTGACCACCTTCAGGTGTATCATCAGGATTAACTAATATCTTTTGGCTCTTTCTTTGATTCTCATAAAATCTCCCCATAAGAGGTTTTTTTGCATTTGATGCAAATAAATCTTTTAAATCTTCACTGCTCATAAACATAGGAGAAGGCAAAATATTTAAAGCTAAATTATTACTTTCAACAAAATTATTAATCCTCTTCATTATTAAAAAATCATGAGGGTCAATGAGATTTATTTTCTGGTATTTATTTTTAATAAATTCCGATAAGTAATCAACTGTAGAAACATTATTCTTGTTTTCGATGTATAAAACTTTAAAGCCAGATATTTCTAAATAATTTTTATAAGCGAGCATAGATGCCCTATGAAAAACTAACTTATTTTTATGGTTAATTAATTTATGAAATTTATCATTTCCAAAAAATAATGAGTCTTCCAAAATCAAAACTTCACAATTTATTTTTAAGATTGGGCTTTCTCTAAAAAGTTGATTCGGGAAAATAATTGATACTTGTTTCATCTTTGCGACTTCCTGTTACTGCATCTTTTTGAACAGTAGATAACATCATCCCAACAGTTTTTCCATTTTTTACGCCACTCAAAAGGCCTATTGCAAACAGGACAAGTTTTAGTAGAAAGATTTTTCAAAATTTATAATTTTCTTTTATGAGTAGATTTAAATCTAGTTGAATATTTAAGGGCCATATGTTTTGTATTTCTTCCCGAAACTCTCTTTCTCCAGACTTTGAAAGATTTGGATTTAAGATTTTGACGCATAATTTTTATCGCATCTTCCTCTTTTAAACCAAATTGATACTCGATAGCTTCAAAGGGTGTTCTATCTTCCCAACACATTTCTATTATTCTGTCTATGTCGATACTTTCCATATTTATTGTTCACATTGTGAGGTACAAAGTTTTTCAATATCGGATCTACCTGTAATTTGAAGTCTATATTTTGCCCAATATCTGTAAACCAATCTCAATAATGGAGATAAGAGCCTAATCTTCAAGGGATAATAAACCCAACCTAAACCAACTAATTCATAAGAATAAGCAAGCACATCTAGTCCCCTAATAATTTCACCATTTTCAATAATCCCATGCAGGTTTGACATAGCTTCTGAGTATGAGATGTCTTTAAAAAGACTTTGATCATAATCTTTACTATTAATATCTACAAAGGCAATTTGATTTAAGGTATCTCTTTTTTTAAGAAAATTTGTTTCTCTCAAACAAAGTGGGCAACCACCATCGAATAAAAAGGTTAATTTATTTTTCATATTTTTTATTCAAATATAGAAATTAAATAACTTTTTTGTGGAATAAAAAATTTTTTTTTAGAGTACAAGCTTTATAAAGCCTTAATAATTGCCAGTTCTAATTTAGTGAAATTACATTATCTTATAGATTAATAAGCCATTGATTAAGGGATACATCAATGGTTTAAACTATTTATGATCAGTCATCTAAAAGATGAACTCCCTCTCCTATGTCAGGAGTAAATTTACAATACTTCTCAAAAATAAGTCCAACACCTCTCATTTTTTCTCCTAATTCATCATTAAATTTATTCCATTCTTCCGATTCACGATCAGGTAAATCCCACCCTTGTTTTTCTACCATACTTGTTATTACTGTATAGTCCCATTCTATGTATGCCATTGAGTTAATTTAAACTACCAAAACATTATAAACCAAGAGATTTAATAGGTAATCAATATTTTTTGAATATAATTTAGAAGTGTGAAAAATTATAAATGTCAATTTTGCCAAGAAGATTTGAACGAATCAAAAGTGTTTTAGATTGCAGAATGAAAAACTTAACTGTTTTAGTTGAGGATGTCAATAAACCACATAATTTATCTGCGATATTAAGGTCATGTGATGCAGCAGGAGTTTTCGAAGCAAATTTTATTAGCAAAACAAATGCCGTTAAGACTTTTAATAGTACTGCTCAAGGAAGTCAAAAATGGGTAAAACTGAATAATCATGAAAACACTATCACGGCAATATCTGATTTAAAGAATAAGGGTTTTAAATTATATGGAACGACTCTTAATAATGAATCAGTAGATTATAGAAATTTTGATTATTCTCAAAATACATGTTTTGTTTTAGGAGCAGAAAAATGGGGACTAAGTAATGAACTTATATCAATGGTTGATCAATCAATTTTTATCCCTATGAGAGGTATGGTTCAATCTCTGAATGTTTCAGTTGCTGCATCTATATTATTATTTGAAGCTGTTCGCCAAAGAAAAAATAAAGGTATATTGCCCGCTAATGGAGAAGGCTTAAATATGAATGAATATCAAAAAACACTTTTTGAATGGTGTTACCCAGAATTAGCTGCGGTGTATAAAAAATCAGCTAAAGAATATCCAAAGTTGAATGATCAAGGAGAACTTGATCCTATTAAAGATAACTAAATTTATTCAGAATTTTGACTATCAAAAATTTCTTCAAGGTCCTCTCCTATAAAAGAAAGACCTAAAACTAAAAAAAACATTGCCAAACCTGGGAACAAAGCCGTCCACCAGATACCAGTAGGTAAGGCGGCAAGAGCCAGATTTAAATCACTTCCCCACTCTGGGACATCTGCAGGAACGCCAAGGCCTAAAAATCCTAAACTTCCTAATACCAAAACAGCATCTGCAGCATTTAGGGTAAGCAGAATAGGCAATGGTGTTATTACATTTGGGAGAATATATTTAAAAATAATTTTTTTAACATCAGCTCCTGCAACTTGAGCTGCCTCCACATAAGTTTCGGATTTTATCAATATTGTCTGATTTCTGATTAATCTAAAATATTGAGGAGAGTAAACAATACACAATGCCAAAGCCGCGTTAAGGATACCCTTACCCAATACAAAAGCCACAACAACTGAAAGCAAAATTACAGGTATTGAAAAAATAGTATCCATTATTAGTGATAAGCATTTATCAAAAAAACCACCAAAATATCCACTTAATAATCCCAATGGTAAACCCAAACTTAATGAAAAAAGAATAGCTAAGAATACAACTTCTATCGCTAATGATGATCCTTGCAAAGTTCTTAAGCAAACATCTCTTCCTAATCTATCTGTGCCACAAAAATGATTAAGAGAAGGAGGGGCAAAGATATCATTGCTTAACATTGAAAATGAATAGCCAAAAAAATTATTGGCCTCTAAAAATTTCATTATTAAAACAACAAGAAGATAAAAAAGTACAATTAAAAATCCAGCTTTTCTGATATTTGCGCCAACACGATTAAATGAGTTAATATCCAAAATTTTTTTTTAAAGATATAAATGAAATATACCCAATTCTTTTAAAAATAAATAGCTATAAATTTTAAATTAAAAGAAATTACTGGTTTAATTTCAAGACTGCCATAAAAGCTTCTTGAGGGACTTCAACTTTACCCATTGCCTTCATCCTCTTTTTACCTTTGGCTTGTTTCTTTAAAAGTTTCTTTTTCCTAGAAATATCCCCTCCATAACATTTAGATAAAACATCTTTTCGCAAAGCACTTATGCTTTCACTTGCAATAATCCTGCTACCGATTGATGCTTGAATAGGTATTTTAAATTGTTGTTTTGGAATAAGTTCTTTTAATTTCTCAACTAAACTTCTGCCAATTCCATAAGCCTTATCTTTATGAACAATAGAAGTTAATGGATCTGCTCTTTCTGAATTTATTAGAACATCTAATCTAACAAGGTCATTTTTTCTATAGCCAATCAAATGATATTCCATTGATGCATAACCTTGGGTTCTACTTTTCATTTGATCAAAGAAATCTGTAACAACTTCTGCTAATGGAATTTCATAAATCAAGGTAACTCGATCTGTTGTTATGTATTTCATATCTATAAATACTCCCCTTCTTTCCTGACATAAACCCATTAATGTTCCATTAAATTCATTGGGAGCATAAATTTCCATTTTCACATAAGGCTCTTCTATTGATTCTCTAAGTTGTGGATCAGGAATTGTAGAAGGATTATCAATAAAGATATGTTCCTGCCGATTTAAATTAACTTTATAAATAACTGATGGTGCCGTTACGATTAGATCCAAGTCATATTCTCTTTCTAATCTTTCTTGAACAATCTCCATATGAAGAAGTCCTAGGAATCCGCACCTAAATCCGAAGCCCATTGCGCTACTGGTTTCGGGCTCATATTTTAAAGCTGCATCAGATAATTGTAATTTTTCTAGTGATACTCTTAAATCTGGGAATTGATCAGCATCAGTCGGGAATAAGCCACAAAAAACCATAGGATTTGCTGTCTTATATCCAGGCAAAGGATCATTGGCAGGAGAATTTAAAAGAGTAATCGTATCTCCCACTCTCGCATCAGCAACTGATTTTATAGAAGCAGCTAAATAACCAACTTCTCCTGCATGTAATTCATCAACTTGCTGCTGATCAGGCGCCATTATTCCTATCTCATCTAGTTCATAATTTTTCTTACTTGCCATTAATAATATTTTTTCTCTCTTATTTAGAGACCCAGATATCACCCTGAAATAAACAACAACTCCCCTGTACGGATCATAATAAGAATCAAAAATCAGTGCCTTTGTAGGTAGTTTAATTTCATCTTGAGGAGGAGGTACTCTTCTTACGATTGCTTCCAAAATATCTTTAATACCAACTCCAGTTTTTGCTGAACAATTTATTGCATTAGATGTATCAAGTCCAATAATTTCCTCTATTTCTTGTTTTATTTTTTCAGCATCAGCCCCTGGTAAATCAACTTTATTTAAAACAGGAATTATTTCAAGATTATTTTCTAAGGCAAGATAAACATTAGCTAAGGTTTGAGCTTCTACTCCTTGACTTGCATCAACAACAAGTAAGGCGCCTTCACAAGCTTGAAGAGATCTACTAACCTCATAAGAGAAATCAACATGTCCTGGAGTATCTATTAAGTTCAAAACATATTCTTGGGAATCGTCAGCTTTATATTTCATCCTAGCGGCCTGTAACTTGATAGTAATTCCTCTCTCTCTTTCAAGATCCATACTGTCCAAAAATTGTTCTTGCATATCCCTTTGCTGCACTGTACCAGTATCTTGAAGCAACCTATCTGCAAGGGTAGATTTACCATGGTCAATATGAGCGATTATGCAGAAATTTCTAATTTTTGAAACCGATATATCAGTCATATAGAAAGAAAAATTCTCCTCTTATTACATCTTGATTAATATTAGCTAATTAGAATTATGGATGGAAACCAAAAATGGAATTATTTCTTTTTTTAATTTCTTTTATAAAGATACTGTAATTTTCAGAGACTGATAGTTCTGGATAAATTAAGTCATTTATTTTTTTCTGAAGATTATGCTTATCGTTTAAAAATAAAACAGATTTTTCTAGAACCTCAATCATAATTGAAACCGCAGTACTTGCTCCCGGAGAGGCTCCCAACAAAGCAGATAATGATCCATCAGATGAATTTACAATCTCAGTTCCAAATTTCAAAGAACCACCACCTTCAGTTTTTTTAATTATTTGTACTCTTTGACCAGCATTTTTTAAATACCAATCAGAAGGATTAGCTGATGGCATCAAATTCTTTAAATTCTCAACTCTTGAGTTATGGTTCTTTAATGATTGTGATATTAAGTAATTAATTAAATCGTTGTTCTTGAAACCAACGTCTAACATAGAAAAAATATTATTTTTTTTAATTGAACTAAATAAGTCAAAGTATGAACCTTGTTTTAGAAATTTCGTTGTAAATCCAGCAAAAGGTCCATATAAAAGAAGTTTTTTGTTATCAATCCATCTTGTGTCTAAATGAGGAACAGACATTGGAGGCGATCCAATATCAGCTTTACCATAAACTTTTGAGTTATGTTTTTCTGTTAGATCTTTTTTCTCGCAAATAAGCCATTTCCCACTAACAGGAAATCCACCATAACTTTTTGCTTCTGGAATTTTTGATTTTTGTAAATAATTAATTGTTTTTCCACCAGCACCAAGAAAAATGTAGCCAGTTCTAATTGAAGTTTTTCTACCTTCAGAACTGATTTCTAGTTCCCATTGTTTTTTATCAATTTTCTTTAAATCTACTAATTCTGTTTTGTATCTAATTTCAACATTTTTGTTTAAGGAAACTAATGACAAATACTCTTTAGTTAAAGCCTCAAAATTAATATCAGTTCCTCTACCTATTCTGGTAGCAGCAATTTGAGTAGATGGATTTCTATCTTTTGTTATTAGAGGAGCCCATGATGAAATTTCATCAAAAGATGTAGAAAATTCCATATCGATAAATTCAGGATTTTCGGTCATTTTCTGAAATCTTTTTTTTAAAAAAGAAATATTTTCCTGACCAGACACAAAGCTAATATGAGGAATAAATTTTAGAAACTTCTTAATATCAATTTTCCCTGCTTCATACAATGAGGTCCATAAAGACATGGATGTTTCAAAAGAACGATTTATTGAGAGCGCTTTATCTATTTTCAGATTTCCTTTTTCATCTAAAGGGGTATAGTTTAATTCGCAATTAGCAGCATGTCCTGTACCTGCATTATTAAAAGCGCCGGTACTTTCACTTCCTGGAGCATTTAATTTTTCTATAATAAGAAATTTTATATCAGGTAAAACTTCTGAAATTAGGAGGGCTAAAGTACTACTCATTATCCCTGCTCCTACTAAGACTGCATCAAAGTAGCTATTGTCATTAGTGGGATTTTTAGATGAAGTCACAACAGAAAATTATCTTTTTTGCAATTAATTAGATTTCTTTCTAGGCTTATTATAAAGTTAATCAAAAATTATGAGTACTGAAACACTCTCGCTGACAAACGAAAATGTAGAAAAAGTCCTTGACGAGCTAAGACCTTTTTTAATTTCTGATGGGGGTAATGTAGAGATTGCAGAAATAGATGGTCCAATTGTCAAAGTCAGACTTCAAGGAGCATGTGGTAGTTGCCCAAGTAGCACTATGACTCTCAAAATGGGTATTGAAAGAAAGTTAAAAGAAATGATTCCTGAAATAAGCGAAGTTGTCCAGGTTTTATAAAAATTTTTAAGTGATATACATATTATTTAGTTTTTAATTCCTTCAACAAAGATGATTCCATATCAAGACAATCAATTGGAAGCCCTTGACCAATAGCGATTAAAAGAGGTGCAAGAATTCCTAA
>QCQY01000023.1 GCA_003209475.1 Prochlorococcus sp. AG-459-B06 | reverse complement strand
AAAAAAAGGTACTGATATATTATTACTTTCTTTTGAACAAAAAATTATTAATATCTCAAGTAATGATTTATTAAAAAATGAATCACGTGTAAAAGTATATATTTTAAAGGATTGTCCTTGGTCTAAAAGAGCAATTAGGTTGCTTAATTCTTTATCTATCCCTCATGAAGTTACCATAATAGATAATGATGAGAGCTTTCAAAAAATAATGGCTCGAAGTAGCCATAATACTTTTCCTCAAATATTTTTGGATAATAAATTTTTTGGAGGATATGATGAACTTTCAGAACAAGCAAAATTGGATAACTTAATTTTATTTAAGTGATCTAAATTTTTTAACTATCACGATTAGTAAGCTTTTCAGCGACTAATTCGTCCTCTAACTGCTTTATTAACCTTGATACAAGACTTTGAAATTCTGGTTGACAGTCTTTAAATGCAGCCTTATGTCTTATTGGTTCATTTCTAGTTCTTAAATCAGTAAGCATTAATTGTAATGCGTCAATTTTGGGATTTATTTTCATAGTTTTAATTTATATATTTACATCTTTTAAATCATTTGCATAGCTTTTTTAAAAGATATCTTTTTATTATCACTCGAACTTGTAACTTCTATTAATTTATTTAAGGATTCATTGTTTTTTAAAGAATTTATACAACATTGCGCAACTAATCTTCTTGGGATTGATCCATTAATTTGAGTATCCTCCTTTGAATAATTTATGTTTTCTGACTTAATATCTTCATTTTCCTTTAATCCTCCAGGTCTAATAATAGTCCATTCGAAATTTGAATTTCGTAGAAAGTTTTCGCCTATCTTTTTCCAAATAAGAATTAAACCAAACAAATTTAATGGGTGAAATAACTTTCCAGTACAAAGAGAACTTACTAAAATTACCCTCTTAATGCCAACTCTTTTGCAACTCTCCAATTGCCTATATACGCCTAATGCATCAACCTTTGCAGGACCGGTTAAATCTATTGATGCTCGCGCACCAGTAGCAATTACCAAAGCATCAATACCTTTTAATGCTTTATCAAGTTCTTTTTTATTGTCTAATGAAACTCTAATTGTTTCCAAACTCTCTAGTCCTTCTGAAACTTTTGAATTATTTCTAATAATTTGCCTAACTTTATACCCTTTTTTAACTGCCTCTTCAGAAATTCTATAACCTGTTTTCCCAGATGCACCAGTAATTGCTATTTTCATGATTAAAAAAACTAATTAGATTATTATATAAATTTCTTAGGGTTTTTTACATATAAATTTCTTTTTTCTTTTGGGATAAAGCGTACGACATAAAAAACATTTTGTTCCATCACACCCTCTAGCCGTGCAGTATTCTCTGCCATAAAAGATTATTTGCAAATGTAAGGTATTCCAATCATTAATAGGAAATATTTTTTTTAGGTCTTTTTCTGTTTGGACTACGCTATTACCATTTGATAAACCCCATCTTTGTGACAACCTGTGTATGTGAGTATCGACTGGGAATGAGGGAACTTTAAACACTTGTGACATTACAACTGATGCTGTTTTATGACCCACTCCAGGAAGAGATTCAAGCTTCTCAAAAGAATCTGGGACTTCACCTTTATGCTTCTCAATCAATAGTTTAGATAGGTTATAGATGTTCTTTGATTTTTGATTAGATAGACCTAAAAATTTTATATATTCATATATGCCCTTAATACCTAGCTGCATCATCTTTTCTGGATTATCTGCAACCTTAAATAAGCTTTTTGTTAATTCATTAACTTTCTTATCTGTTGACTGAGCACTTAAAACTACGGCGACTAGAAGTGTATATGCATTTGTATGATCAAGGGGTATTGGAGGCGATGGATATAGCTTTTTGAGTTCCTTGCGTATTATTTCTGCTCTTTCAGACTTTCTCATTAGATTCGAAGATCAAATGGTGTATAAAATTATACAAGGGATATTTAATGTGAATATTTTCTGCTAATTTAATATATTTAAACAAGAAAAACTTAGTGAATAATGATGCGTTAATAATTGATGATCTGCATCATAAATATGATAATCGAGAATGTACAAATTGGATATTAAACGAAATTAACCTAAAAATTGAAAATGGCGAATTGTTAGGTTTGCTTGGTCCTTCTGGTTGCGGAAAAACCACTCTTTTAAGATTAATCGCGGGGTTCGAATATCCCTCTAAAGGGAGGATTTCTTTAAATGATAAGGAAATTTCAAGCAGGAAAAAAATTCTTAGTCCTGAGAAGAGAAATATTGGTATGGTTTTTCAAGACTATGCACTTTTCCCTCACTTAACTGTTTTGGAAAATGTAATGTTTGGTTTGAAAAACAAAAAAGACACATCTAGAGTTGATTATTTACTAAATGTTGTTGGTCTTGATAGTTTTGTTGGAAGGTACCCACATGAATTGTCTGGAGGCCAAAAACAAAGACTCGCAATTGCGAGAGCTCTTGCTCCAGATACAAATTTTATTTTGTTAGATGAACCTTTTTGTAGTCTTGATATGCATGTCAAACTAAAATTGAGAAGTGAACTCCCTAATATTATAAAAAGTTGTAATGCAAGCGGATTGATGGTTACTCATGATCCGGAAGAAGCAATGTCAATTTGCGATAAAGTCGCCGTTATGAATGAGGGAATAATACATCAAATTGATACACCAATTAACCTTTTAAATAATCCTAAGACCATATTTGTTAGTAGTTTTATTTTGGGCAATAATGTTATTAATCTCAAGAAACATGGTAATTCATATATTTCTTGTTTGGGTGAAATAAATAGTTCAGAGTATTTAAAAAATACAAGTATCAAAAGTATGTCAATTTCGCCTAAATTTATTTCAATTAAAAGATCAGAATATGGTGATGCGATAGTTATATCAAAAGAATTTCTTGGAGAATTTCTTATATATAAAGTAACTATTAATGGAAACTTATTAAGGGTTAGAACTGATATTAATAATCTTCTTAATAATGGTGATAAATGTTCTCTTTCTATTAATAAAAATAGTTATTATTTTTTATATCCTGGAGCATATAAGGAATATATATAGACTTCTTTTTATAGGCAATTACACTTCCCTCCCTTCCAATTAGAGCATTTTTTCTTTTTACATTTCTTTTTTTTACTTTTATATATTTTATTAGTTAATAGCAGTTCAGAAAAACTGTAATCTAAATTCATTTATAGTATTGCGACTGATTTTCATTATCATATTATTTAATTTAATTTAAGGGATAAATTAATTACTAATTTATACAAAATGTTGTATTATCTAGATAGTTTCTTATTGAGCAATGAAAGAAAATAATCTAAAGGTAAAGAAATTAATTAATTTTGGTCCATCTGGAAGAGCTGTCGCACAACCAATTGACAAAAGTTTATTGGATAATATTCTTGAACATTTAACAATGGAAAGATATGCCAATGCTCAATATTTTTCAATATACCTTTGGTTTCAAGAACGTGATTTAAATGGATTTGCGTCTCATTTTCTAAGTGAATCACAAGGTGAAATGGAACATGCACAGAAATTTGCAGATTACTTAATCGCAAGAGGACAAAGTGTAAAATTAGATGAAATTTCTGCACCAGTTCAAACATGGGATTCAATAGAGGATCTGATATCTTATTCTTTCAACATGGAGGCTGATTTAACTTCATCTCTGCAACAACTTTATTCTATTTCAGAAAGAATTTCAGATACAAGAACCAACGTGTTTTTAGATCCAATAATTGAGGCTCAAACAAAATCAGAAGATGAATTCGCAAATATACTTGGCAAAGTAAAGTTTGCTTCTAATCAACCTTCTGCAATCTTATTGATAGATAGTGATTTAATGAAAAAATAGATTACTTGTAAATTTATTTTCATTCAATGTTCTTTTGGTTATTTCAACAAGTAAATTAGAAAAGTTAACTTTCTCAGTATTATTTTTATTTAAGAGCTCAGCTATTTTATAAATCTCATTAACTCTTTTAAAAATATTTTTGTTTTCAGAAAATAACCTTCCCTTCAATGCTTTGTTTTCTGTAGTTTTGTAGGATTGCTTTATGTTTCTGAGTCTATTCGATAAAACATCAACTTCCATTAACAAGTTGTTAGTAAGTGATTGTGATTCCTTCATATTTTTATAGCGGCGATGTTTCAATAAAAGAAGGAGCAACACTGACTGTTTGGGTTCCAATAGGAGCTATTAATAACTCAGATGATCTTAATTTAGAAATTAATCTTGTTGATGTTACTCTTGTAGAACCGATTAATTCACCAATCCTTTCATGAGTTAACCTAAAAGGTAACTCACACCATTGACCACATCTTCTGCCGAGACGATTTACTAGAATTGAAAACAACGCTTGTAATCGCTGTTCTGCATTTCCTAAGTGTCTAATCCTAAGGAGTTGCAAAGTCCATTCATTTACTGCATCAAAACCAATATTCTTATCAATATCCACATTGCTGTGAAACGACAAATCTGTTAATGCTTCAACACAGACACCTTCGCTACATAAAAGATCCGTTCTTAATTGATCTCCTGATTGTAAAAATGCGAGTGTCATGCCTTCAGTTTCTTCACAAGGGCAAAAAACTCTAGCAATTCCACTCTCAACTTCTAGGCATGTCCCTTTTGGTCTTGATGAAGGATCTATTAATACAGATTGTCCAGTTATTATCCTTACTGATCTTGGCGGAGATTCTCCATAACTATGGAAATTCATTAATTTAAATATGATAATGAGAATTATTATCAATTTAGCACCATAAAATTACTTATTGCAATAGATTCTCATTATCATCACATTTCTGAAGTTTTTCTTTACATAGTATTTAGGAATATAATTTAGATAGAATTACAAATATATTATTTTAGATGAACGTAAATAGAGTTTGTTTTAATTGTGGAAGTTCTTCATTCGTCTCAGATCGATCTTTAGGAGGTAAGATTGTATGCTCTAAATGTGGATCTTCTTCATTTAAAAATAAATCCTCTTCATTTTTAAAAAGTAAAAAATTAGTATTTCTTGCTATTGCGATAGCTATTTTCATAATTGTTATTTAGATAATCTGTTTATATTCCAAAGTCCATTATTATTTGTTACCTCTACTCGAATACCATATAACTTATTAAGATTTTCACTATTTATAACCTTATTTTGATCTCCATCAGCGATTACTTTACCATCTTTTAGCATTATGACCCGGTCATAAATTTTTGTAATCGTTGAAATATCATGAGTTACGCATAAAATTTTAGTATTTAATTTGGATAATTCATTAACCTTATCAACTACAAAAAACTTTGATTTATAATCTAGATGCGCAATTGGTTCATCTAGGATTAAGATTTTTGGTTTTTTGATTAATGCCCTTGCAATGAGGGAAATTTGCTTTTCTCCATCTGATAAATAGGAAAAATTCTTTTTTGATAAATTAAATATATTCATTTTCTTCATGATTTTTTCCACCTTATAAAAATCTCTCTCAGATTTATTTTGTACGTAACAATATCTTCCATGTAGTCCACTTAAAATTAAATCAAAAACTTGTAAATTTGGATTTATTCTATTTTTTATATCATTATTTACGGTGCTTATTTTTTTTCTTAGTTCCCATAAATTTATAAGTTCATTGTCAAATATCTTCAGTTTCGATTCATTAGCTACTACTGGATATATGTTTCTATTAATTATTTCAATTAAAGTTGATTTACCTGAACCATTTGGTCCAATTAATATTACATTCTCTGAATAGGATATCTTTAAATTTAAATCTTTAATTATTCTAGAGCCATTTTTAAAACAATTTATATTTTTTGCGTCAAACCAAAATTTATTAAACACTATAACTTATTACTCCAAAATATAATCAATTGAATCGAGCTTAAAATAAATATAAAAAGGTAAAGCCAATTCAACCATGAAGGTCTATTTACTTTCTTCATTAATTATATTATTAACATAAAAAATATAAGCGGAGCAGCAAATCTTAAAAATGTTTTTCTAATAATATCTATATTATTTACAATTTCTAACTTCTTTATCTCAGGAGGATATTTCAATATTACTTTGTCATATACATCAAGATTTTGCGTTTTCTTGATATTTTTCCATGGTTCATCTTTATCTTCAGACTTCTTGTACCATTTCCAAAAATAATTTATTATCCTATCTTCTCCCAATAATTTTACTTCATCCTTACTAATAAACCCCATATCATGATTATATGTTTGTGTTTTTAAAATCATATAATCCTCATCGAATATCTTATAAAAAATCTTTCTTTGGGTCTCTTTAAATAATAAGAGGTTATTAAGTAGTTTATTTTGTAGAAATTTCCTATAGTGTCTCACTATTACTCTTGCTTTGTTGTTTCCTAGAGGAATATGATCTAAAACTTGTAAATATCTTGATGAGGAAGGATCGTCTTTGTAAATTAATATCCTTCCTGGGGGTATATACTTTATCCGGATAAATTCTTTTGTAGGGTCATTCTTGTAATAATAAATACTTTCAATGTATTTGGGATTAATATTAATTTTCTGGTTAAAACTAACTAGAACATTTTTATTCACATCTTTATCAGGGATGGTATCGCCGTGAACCCAAAAGATATGAAGGATATCTAGGTGATTTTCAATAATCCTTGACCAATCACATTTGAAGTCAACTAATACCTCCTCAAAGACATAATCCTTATATGAAAATCCATTTTCATATAACTCATAGTTACTTATAGGTGTATCTTCACTTATGTTATTTAAATCAGTGTCAGATTTTTTAGAAAAATGTACAAAAATATATCCATTTTTTTCTGAAGTTTTGTATTGAGATAAATGAATTCTTTTGGCGTAGTTATCGTAGTTATTATCAACTATATGGCGACATGTTATCCTGTCGAGATTTTGGCAAATCCCCCCAGATGAAAACTTAGCTCCATGATATGGGCAGGTTATTACTCCATCTGATAATGTTCCTCCAAAAAAAGAGGACCCTCTATGTGGACAAATATTTTTAATGCACCTAACGTTTTTATTTTCATCTCTATAAAGAACAAGAGGCTCATCATAGAGTGAAAAATAATATAGCTTATTTTTTTTTAGTTCTTTAGAGGGACAAATAGCATACCAACCAAATAAACCTATATTTAATTCTTTTTGTTTTTCTCTAATATCAAACGAGTCAATTTTTACTACCGTTCCTTTTTTAAATGGCTTAAGAACGGTATTAAAGTCTTTTGATTTAAAAAAATTAATTTGTCTGTTTTCCATAAATTAATTTCTTTTTTTAAATGACTGTTTATCTTTCGGAACTATAACCCAAGTAAATAATCAATTTCTTATAAAAATAAAATTCTCTATTATTTGTAGCAATAATTATTTAGTTATTGAAAAATATTGAGTCTCTTTCGCATCTTTGTATCTTTATTTCATATTTTTTGTATCTTTTGTAATTCTTTCAAATTTTTTATGTAATCAATAGCATCATCAATATTTTTGTGGAAATTGCATTGACCCAAATAACAACCTATAAATCTTAAGAATTTTCTCTTGCCACCAATAATTTCATATCTATGTATTGTTCCGCCATCTAAAGGAGCATAAATAAGTTCTGGTAGTGCCATATTAATTTTGTATTTAATACTTAATTAAACAATAATTCATGTTCAAATACATTTCCATAACTCAATCCATATATTTAATAATTTATTTACTTATTTTTGGATAATTTTGTATTGAATACCCAAGTATTATTTGTTATTTATTAATTATTGATATGGATTTTTTATTATGCCAAAAGTATTTAGGCGTTTTTTAAAAAAACTACCAAAAAAAATTCAAACTATAAAATACTCATTTAGAGAGTTTTTATCTTCCAGAATATGAAATAGCTCTTGAGGTTAATATACTTTTAATTTCTATATTTTAGTAAAACATAATCGGCAGAGTTAAATTCTAAACTATATTAAACTTGTAATTTATGACATATTATGATCAAAAGAGTTTTTACGATCTTCATTTTAACTTTCCTTCTTCTGTTTAGTAGTCCAGTTTACTCATTAGATACTTCTTCTAAAACGCTTGAAAAGTATACTAAAAAGATTTCTAACAAGTTCACTAGAACTTACTGCAACACTACCAAATTCGGTATTTCTTATGAAGGAGCTTTAGCATTTGCTATTGGAGAGACTAATAGTGAATTTAAAAATAATAAACTCAATAAGTTGATAGATTATTCTCTTCTAAAAAATTTAATAGTTAATGATTTAGAAAATAATTGCCAGGTTTATGATTTTGCTATTAGTAATTTAGAAAATTTAAAATTTAAATAGAAAAATGTAAATTGTTAATGTCTTATTTTTTACCTATCCAATCATTGGGCTTCTCCATCATCCATTTGAAAACCCCCTTAGCATCAAGGTTTTTAGATGCATAAACAAATAAAATTGGAAATATTAAAATTACTGCGGCAATAACTGCTAACTCTATTTTACCGATCCCCATCTCAGTTACTGTTAAGGCAAAATAATTAATCATTATCGTTATTGAATTAAATTTATCTCTACATAATTTACAAAAAATTTTAATTCTTTAACTTCTTTATAAAAAATCTTAATTGTTCATAGTGAAATATTTGTATAAAGTACCTATTTTATTGATTCAGACTTTTAAATAATTTAAATAATATAGTTCTGTTAGATGGTTATGAATCATGAAATGATTATTGTCTCACCTATTTTTGCAGTATTGATTGGATTTATAGTTTTTACAATTTTTAAAAAAAGAAAGAGATCAGCTAAAAGTATTTATAAATTAATAGATGATTTAGAAAAAAAATATATATACTAATCTTTTTTATAGGAAAAAAGATTAATCAAACTCTATACCAACTTCTTCTTTTAAATTTCTGTCCAAATCTGGAAGATGGGGTTCAACCCAATGATCTTTGTTATCAATACCAGCTGCATTCACATAATTCATAATGTGTTGATCCACTTGATTGTAAAGATCATGCAAATTTAAATCCATACGAATATCATGTGCTATTTCAGAGACTTGTTGTTCTGTTAGGCAATGATCTGGATGAAGTAAGTCACAACATGGAATTCTCTTCTCAATCAATTCATTTAGATTGATTTTTATTTCGTAATCTTGATGGACAGTCATTGATTTTATATCTTTATTGTTATTCTAGTTGTGTTTATGGTTTTGTATATCTTTAGTCAAGAAACAAAGTTCTTTAGTACCGATGCAGTAATATTAAATAAATAGATCTTCTAAATCTTTATACAAATCATCATTCTCTTTTTGGATTTCTGTAGTGTTATTTTGATCTATTGAAAGTTCTTTTTTTGAGTTATAGAAAAGATATCCAAGGGCTCCTAGAAGTAAGGTTGTTGGTAAAATCATTAGCATTTAATTGACTTATAGTGAATATAGTGCAACACTTATGACAGTCAAGTGCTGAACTTAAATTTATTTTTAAATGCCTACCAAGAAAAAAAGAGTTGGTTTTATTCCTAGAGAAGATGTTATGAGAATAATTGATACGTTAAGCACAGAGAACAATCTAAGTAATTCAAAAATAATAAGTATTTTGGTGGAGGAAGCACTTTCTATAAGAGGTATATTTAATAAAAAAAATGGTAAAGTAACTCAATCTTATCACCTAAATAACAGTAATTCAAAACTGTTATCTGATAATTATGATGACTTTACAGATAATGCAACACTCTCAATTGATACTAAATTAGGAAATCATTTTATTCCTAGTAAATCAACCCATTTAAATGAGGCAAATCAGGAGGCTTTTGACTTGCAAACTTATAAAAAGTTTTTATCATTCCTTAAATTTCAGGAAATGATGGATAAATATAACACTTAATAAAGTGTTGCTAAGTGATGTACTGTGCGTTAACTTTAATTTGTATTTATAGGAGATTTGCATATTAAAATTATTTTTTACCATTTAAAAAATCTAAATTCAATTAATCTATAAATATTTGTTCCTATGAATTCATCTCTCCCAGTTTTATCTGTAAATCTCCTCCCTCCAGACAAGTTATATTGTAATTTTAGTTATTGGAGTTCTTTGTTCTCTCAGGATATGCAAACTTTATGGGATAGAGCGCATGGAGTCCCTTTAGAAAAATTGCCAAAAGGAGTTTCTGATATGATTTTTCCGTATTTATTGCTTGCACTTTCAGACTATAAGACTTCGCAAATAAATAATATGAATGGAATAGGATTAGACAATTTATTAAGCCTTTGGTTTGATAAGTACTTATTAAATAAAAATGGTTATTTCGAACTAATTAATAAAAATATTTAAAATTAGCTAGTAATATCAAATTTGATTGTTATAAAAATTTATTACGTTTAAAAATTTTTTAGTGATTCTTTCAGAATTGGCACATTTATAGTCTTGCTACAAATATATTATATGGTTTGATTATGAATTCTTTAAAATTCTTTTTAGCAAATATGTGTATTGTCGTTTTGATAATGCTAATTAGAAGAGATATAAAATTAGGAAAAGCAAGATAAATGAAATTTAATTCAAAAACCCTAAGCTTGATATTAAATCTGTTATTTTGCTTGTTTATATTTATTATTTGATTTTTTAGTATTTATTCTTTATTGTCAAAAAATTCAAAAATTAATATTCAAATTTGGTTGACTTTTATTGTTAATGCGATGATAATGACAAAAATAAATTTTTAATTGTGAATCTTTTTTCAAATACTTTTGATGATTTTGTTGATGATCTACTTTCATCCGATGTTAATTTGTTGAAAGGGGAACTTGATTTTCTGCTTATGCAACATTTATTTAATTCTATAGATTTGAAGCGTATTAATAAAACTGAAATTGAAGATAACGAATCATTAGCTGCTTAATTTTTTATGAAATTTTTTTATGAAAAGTTTTGGACCCCAGTTTTTGGTTATATATTATCAAAATTTGTTTTCTTAATAGAAGGTAAAAAGCAAGATTCTAAAATTAAAAAAAATTAGATTAATAACTTTTTGTATTTATAAAGTATTTTTAGTTACATTATTTAAGTCAATATATTTTGATAACAACAAAAGTTGTGCTTTATATTTACGAATATATGCATGGTTGAAATATACATAATTGCTTTTTTGCAGATTAAAATTAAAAAAAAATAATATGTTGAAGCCATATACAGTGCATTACCGTGATTTTCAAAATATAAGATTAGAAAATTGTTTTTATGCTTTCGACGCATACGAGGCTAGAACACTAGCAATGGAATTTAATAAGTATATTAATGAGCATCCAAACAGTATAGACCTCATAAGATGCGAAAGATGAATAAAGTTCTTAAGTAATTTAAAATAGTAATTTATTTAAACACTCAAGAATTTATCAATAACCGCTTGACTCAACTCACTAGTATTTCCGCTAGCAACAATACCTCCGCGTTGCATCGCATAATATCTATTAGCTTGTCTTACAAAATGCAAATGTTGTTCAACTAATAAAACTCCGATTCCTGTATCTCTAATTATCTGATTGATTGCATTTTCAATGTCTAGAACTATATTAGGCTGAATTCCCTCTGTTGGTTCGTCAAGTAATAGAAGTTGAGGTTTGCCCAGCAATGCTCGTGCAATAGCTAGTTGTTGTTGTTGTCCTCCACTAAGATCTCCTCCTTTCCTTTGTAGAAAATCTTTTAGGATTGGGAATAGATCATAAATAAATGAATCTATTCTCTTGTTCTTAGATAATCCACCTGGAAGCGACTCCATTCCTAGCATAAGATTCTCTTCTACTGTTAGATAAGGAATGATCTCTCTCCCTTGAGGAACATAAGCCATTCCTTTTCTAGCCCTCTGATGAGGTGCTTTTCTATTGATATTTTCTCCAATCAAATAAATATCGCCTTTTTTTTGCTTTAACAAACCAATAAGTGACTTCAAT
>QCQY01000022.1 GCA_003209475.1 Prochlorococcus sp. AG-459-B06 | reverse complement strand
TACATAACTGAATTTCCTTCTAATAATATTAATAAACTTAAAAATTATTTCTTTCAAAAAATTAAAGATAATAATCATATAAAGATTACGGGTAGTATTAACCATAGACTTCCCAGTCATATTTCTTTTCTACTATTAAATAAACTATTTGAGCCTATAAGGGCCTATAAGATTGTTAATTTCATGTCAGAAAATAAAATAGCAATAAGTAGTGGAAGTGCTTGTTCAAGCTCATCTGGGAAACCTAGCTCAACACTTAAAAATATTGGTTTAAAAGATGATGAACTATATTCAAATATTCGTGTTACTTTAGGTTCAATAAATAATAAGTCAGAAATAGATAAATTTTTAGAACTTATTCAAATATGTATTGACAAATTTTAATGGAAACCAATTACAAACTACCTAAAGATTTAAATGAATCTCTTAAGAATATGGAGGATGCAATTATTCCAAGTTTATTAGATTCAAATAAAAGATTTACTATAGAATTTAATTTTGAAGGATTAAAGTTTAACAGAATTGGAATTACTATCTACAAGATATTGTCTAAAAATAATAATGTATTCATAACATTTGCTGATCAAGGTGCTGTGGCTTTGGCTCAAAGAGACTATCCAGATATCAAAGATAAAATCTTTACTTTTAAATCATTTAATGAATCAAATAATATAAATAATATTGATAGTGCAATGATATCGATACTACCTCAGCCATATGATTTCGATTCATTTGAACCAATGTCTGATAATTATCAAGGTACGCATTATTCATTAAATCCAAAATTTGAAGATGCCAATATTGGTATAGGAAGTGTTATTAGAGAGCGACGTAAAAACTTTGTCAAAACATGGAAGAATATTTATTTTCTGCAGCCTTTAAATAAATCTGCTCTTATGCATATTTATCCAAATAACTGGTTGCTTTTCAAAGAAGAAAATAAAAGATATTTTTTTAAAAAAGAATTTGAAATTAAACCCGATAATGAATCTATTTTTGTAAATTTATAGATTGAATGTGATAAAAAAAATATATTCATTTTTCTTTATTGTTCTTGTATTAGTAACATCTCCTTTCTTAATAAGATATTTACTAGCAAATCAGAAAATAAATATTTTAAATAATATTTATTTTAATTTCCCAGGAATAATTACTAAAAACAAAATATGCCCAACTTATGATGCTTTATTGAATCAAACGCTTGATGATTCTTTTAGTGTATCAATTATTAATAATAAAGGTGAAATAATAAGTTCCTACAATGAGGATGTTCCGAGGTTGCCAGCATCTAACCAAAAATTATTCTCATCAGCTTATGTTTTAAGTAAATATAAATCTAATAATAATTTAAAAACTTCTTTATTTAAAAATAAAAACGATTATTATTTACACGGTCAAGGTGATCCAGATCTTAATTATGAACATATAATCGAACTAATTTCAAATGTTAAAGAAAATAAAATTATTAACTTTAATATTGTAGAAATTGATCCAAAATTATATTGGCCTAATGGTTGGTCAAATACTGATAAACTTTACGAATATGGATCTCCAATTACATCTCTTGCAATAGAAAGTAATCACAATAAATATGATGATATTTATGCATTAAAAAATTTTATTAAAAAATATTTAAAAAATAAATTTCCAAATTCAAAAATATATATAAATTTTTTGGATTCAGAAAAAACTGTTTATTTAAAAAATTTTAAAGAGATAAATAAAGTATATTCAACTCCAATTCTTTCATTATTAACTCTAACAAATTCTGAAAGCCATAATTTTACGGCTGAATCTCTTTTTAAAAATGCCTCAAATACATGGAACGATAATAACTATATAAAATTGAAAAGATGGCTTGAAAATAAGGGCCTCCCAGCAATTAATGTATACTTTGCAGATGCTAGTGGATTGTCTCGAAAAAATAAAATTACAACAAAGTTTGTTGTATTGTTTTTAAATAAAATGAGATATTTTAATGATTTTAAAGCTTATCAATCTACACTTTCAATTACGGGAGTGAGAGGTACATTAGCTAAAAGATTTGTAAATAGTGAATTGTCTGGAAAGTTTTTTGGCAAAACTGGGACTCTTTCAAATGTCTTTGCATTATCTGGCTTTTTATATAAAAATGAAAAGCCAATAATTATAAGCATTATCCAAAATTCTAATAAAATTGATAAAGAAAAAGCTTTTAAATTATTACGTGATCTTTATTACTTGAAATCTTGTTAAGAAAAATATTATTTAAAATATTCTTTTAAATCCCTCTCAACAGAGGGGGGTACCATGTGATTAATTTCACCACCAAATTTTGCAACTTCTTTTACTAAAGAACTACTAAGAAAACTATAATTTGTATTTGTCGATAAAAATATAGTTTCAATATCATTATTAAGAGATTTATTTGTATGAGCTATCTGAAGTTCATACTCAAAATCACTCATTGCTCTTAAGCCTCTAAGAATAAGATTAGCTTTTAGATCATTTGCACAATCAACAGTTAGACCAGAATAAGAAATAACTTCAATATTAGGTAAATGAGAAAGAGAATTTTTTATTTGTATTATTCTTCTTTCAAGATTAAATGTTGGTGTTTTAGCGGTATTTTCTAAAACAGCAATTACTAGATTGCCAAATATTTTTTCAGCCCTTTCTATTAAATCAAGATGCCCATTTGTTAAAGGATCAAATGTACCTGGATAAAGAATTTTCATGAATTTATTATGATCGAATAAGAAATTTAGTTAAAATAAGATTATTAGTTAAATCAATTATGACATTAAATCTAGAAGCAAAAAAAATCTTATTAAGAAAAATACCTCACGGATTATTTATTTGTGGTGTTAGAGACGAGGATAAAAATGAAGTTAATGGATTTACTGCAAGTTGGGTGACTCAAGGTTCTTTCACTCCACCATTAGTTGTAATGGCTGTTAGAGCAGAGGGTTCTAGTCATGAAATAATAAAGTCAACCAATAAGTTCTCATTAAATGTGCTCAAAAGTGATCAAAAGGATCTAGCAGCTGTTTTCTTTAAACCTCAAAAAGCATTAGGAGGTAGATTTGAATCTGTTGAATTTAATTTAGGTGAGCTTGGATTGCCTATTTTAGTTGATAGTGTTGGTGGTGTTGAATGTAATGTTGTTGGAAGTGTTATGCATGGAGACCATACCGTTTTTGTAGGAGAGGTTCAATCTGCTTATCTGAATAATGATGTTGACTCACTAAATTTATCTTCAACTGGCTGGAATTATGGAGGATAATTATTATAAATGAGTAATTCCTCTATCGAAAAAATAAATAACAAATATAATTTTAAAATTGAATATAAATTAATTAATAATAAGGAGTTATTAAAATCAAGATTATCCGAAATTCCAAAGTCATCTGGTTGTTATCTTTTTAAAGATATTGATAATAACTTACTTTATATCGGTAAATCTAAAAAACTACGCAGTAGAGTAAGTAGTTATTTCAATAATTATTCAGATTTGACTCCCCGATTAAGTTTGATGGTTCGTCAAATAACTGAAATAGAAATAATAGTCACAGATAGCGAGTATGAAGCATTAAATTTAGAGTCAAATTTAATTAAAACAAACAAACCATATTTTAATATTCTTTTAAAGGATGATAAGAAATATCCATATCTTTGTATAACTTGGAGTGAAAAATATCCTCGAATATTTATTACAAGAAGAAGAAGAAATAGAAATAATTTAGATAGATATTATGGGCCTTATGTTGATGTCGGATTATTAAGGAGAACATTATTTACGATAAAAAAAATATTTCCACTTAGACAAAGACCAAGGCCAGTCTATAAAGATAGAACTTGTTTGAATTATTCAATAGGAAGATGTCCAGGTGTTTGCCAAGAAGTTATATCATCTGACGATTATAAAAAAATAATGAAACAAGTATCTATGATATTTCAGGGAAGAAATGATGACTTAGAAATATTTTTACAAAAAAAAATGCTGCAATTTTCAAATGATTTAGATTATGAGAATGCAGCAAAATTAAGGGACCAAATTTCAGGTTTAAAATTGTTAACTGAATCACAAAAAATATCAATACCAGATTCTTCAATAAATAGAGATATCTTTGGAATAGTTTCAGAAAAGAATGTAGCTAGTATACAAATTTTCCAAATGAGATCTGGTAAGCTCATTGGGAGAATTGCTTATAGTCAAAAATTAAATAATGAAGATGAAAATCTTATTTTACAAAAGATATTAGAAGAGCATTATATGAATGTTGAACCTGTAGAAATACCATCAGAAATTCTTATTCAATATAACCTTCCAAAACAAGCAACCATAGAGGATTGGTTAACGGAGCTAAGAAAAAAGAAAGTAAAAATCTTAATCCCAAAAAGAAATAAAAAACATGAAACTGTAGAAATGGTTTTAAAAAATGCGAAATTGGAATTAGATAGAATATTAAATGGGATACAAGATAATGAATCATCAATTGAGGATCTTGCCCAAATACTTGAATTAAGCGAACAACCTAAAAGAATTGAAGGTTATGATATAAGCCATATTCAAGGTAGTGACCCTGTAGCATCACAAGTCGTTTTTATTGATGGGATTCCTTCTAAACAGGATTATAGGAAATATAAAATTAAAGATCCAAACGTTTTTGTAGGACATAGTGATGATTTTGCTTCGATATATGAAGTAATAAATAGAAGGTTTAAAAAATGGTCAAGATTTAAAAAAAGCGGAGGGGATTTTTCAATATTAAATGATAAAACGAATAGTAAATTAGACAATGAACTTCTATCAGATTGGCCTGATTTAATAATGATTGATGGAGGAAAAGGACAGTTAAATGCAGCTATTAAAGCATTAAAAGAATTAAATCTTGAGGAAGAAGTAACTATATGTTCATTGGCAAAAAAAAATGAAGAAATATTTATTCCAGGATTTTCTAAGTCTCTTGATACTGATGAAAATCAAAAAGGAGTTCTTCTATTAAGAAGGGTAAGAGATGAAGCACATAGATTTGCATTATCTTTTCATAGAGACAAAAGATCTAAAAGAATGAATAGATCTCAATTGTCCCAAATTAGTGGATTAGGACCATCAAGAATAAGAGAATTGCTTGAGCATTTTAAATCAATAGACGCGATAAGAATAGCTAGTAAAGAGGATTTATCAAAAGTTAAAGGACTTGGAAAAAATTCAGTAAATGATATATATGAATATTTTAACGAGTTATAAATATTAATTAATTTTTGAAAAATAGATTTCTTGATATTGTTAAATATAACTATATTAAAAATATATATTTTTAAATTAATCTAGTAATTTGGAAGCTGAAGCATATCTCTGGTTTAAATCACTTCACATTATTGGTGTAATCGTTTGGTTTGCGGGACTTTTTTATTTAGTAAGACTTTTTATATATCATGAAGAATCTAAAAATATGGATAATGAATTAAAAATTGCCTTTAATAAACAATACACCTTGATGGAAAAAAGGCTGGCGAATATAATCACGACACCTGGGATGATATTAGCTTTAAGTATGGCTATTTGCATGGTTATTATTCAACCAAGTTGGTTAAGTGAGAAGTGGTTGCAAATTAAAATTTCTTTTGTTTTGGGATTAGTAATTTATCATTCTTATTGTTATAAAATAATGTATTCATTACATAATGGTACTTCAACCATTTCAGCAAAAAACCTTAGATTACTAAATGAATTGCCTACTTTATTATTATTTATAATTGTACTTTTAGTTATTTTTAAAAATAATTTTCCATCTAGTGTTGCTACATGGAGCGTAGTTGGACTAATTATTTTCATGTTGGCTTCAATACAATTATATGCAAAAATTAGAAAGAAAAATGAGAATTCATTAAGTAATGAATAGGCAAGACTTAGTAAAATTAACATCCAATATTAATAAAAATAGTTGTCCTAAAAATATTAATTTTCACTGTCATACAAAATTTAGTGATGGAAGTTTAGAACCATATGAACTTTTAGAACAAGCTTATAAAAATAACTTGAAATTTTTATCAATAACCGATCATCATACAATTAAAGCTCATGAATATATAAAAAAAAATAATATACTCAAAAATTATCCTAAAGATTCTTTTACATTAATTTCGGGAATAGAAATTAATTGTTTGATTTTAGGATGTTTAGTACATGTTATTGGATTGGGAATAGATATAAAAAGTAAATACCTACATCCCTATATCCTTGGAGAGTCTCCAATAGGTAATGATTTAAATATTAAATCAGTTATAAAAGCAATAAATTTAGCTGGTGGTTTATCATTTCTTGCACATCCAGCGAGATACAGGATTCCCTTTTATAAATTAATTCCAGAGGCCAAAATACAAGGTATTGATGGAATAGAGGTTTGGTACGATTATGAACTTAATGAAGTATGGAATCCTAGTTTATTTGTATGTTCAGAAATAGATAAATTAGCAGATAAATATTCAATGCTAAAAACATGCGGAACAGATAGTCATGGACTTTCGCTATTAGGTAGATAATTCAGAATTCATTTTTTTCAATTATTGAATCAGTATTAATAATTATGTTCTTTAAATTTTCAATGACATCTGATGAACAATTATTCCACATTTTTCTATTGACAATTTCAAGAAATCTTTGTGCAATATCTCTTAAAGCCCATGGATTATTCTCTAGAAAGAAATTCCTAAGATCCAGATCACATAACCATGATTTATAAACTTCCTCATAACACCAATCTGAGACTACTTCAGTAGAAGCATCAAAAGCATATAAGTAATCAAGTGTAGCTGAAAATTCAAACGCTCCTTTATAACCATTATCCTTCATTCCATTTATCCATTTAGGATTAAGTATTCTTGATATAACAACTTTATTAATTTCATCTTGTAATTTTGAAATTTTGGATAATCCAAATTTTGATAAATCACCATGATACATTTCAGGAAATTTACCGCTCAATTTTTTTACTGCTGAAGATAATCCACCCTGAAACTGATAATAATCATCAGAATCTAAAATATCATGTTCCTTATTATCTTGGTTATGAACAACTAACTGCACATTTTTAAGAGCATTTTCTAATGATTTTTTATCCTCTATAGGTTCAAGATTATCACTGTAAATCCACTTACTCCAATTAAGAAAAGATTCTCCAAAATCATCAATATTTTCCCAATTAGAATTTGAAATTAGTTCTTGAAGACCAGCTCCATATGAACCTGGCGCTGACCCAAATATACGATTAATTGAATCACCATCCCTTGATGCCCCAGCGAGAGGGTTAAATTTATCATCCTCATTAAGATTTGAAACAAGATTTATTGCTTTGGAAGTTAATTTAACTAACTGTGGAAATGCATCTCTAAACATTCCCGAAATCCTTAAAGTAACATCAACCCTTGGTCTTTCGAGAACAGATAAAGGAATGATTTCTAGATCAACTACTCTTCTTGAAGGTCCATCCCAAATAGGCTGTACTCCTAATAAATATAGTATTTGACAAATGTCTTCACCACCATTTCTCATTGTGGATGTTGCCCATACAGATATTGCTATATTTTTTAAATCTTCTCCATTATCTTGTTTGTATAAATCAAGTATTTGTGAAGCAGACTGACAACCAACACTCCATGCTGATTCAGTTGGCAGTCCTCTCGAATCAACTGAAAAGAAATTTTTACCAGTGGGTAAAGTTTCAGTTTTACCTCTCGTAGGAGCTCCAGATGGACCACTTTTTACATATTGTCCCTTTAATGAATTAATAAATGATAATTTCTCATTATATGAAGAATTAATGATTGGAATTAGAATCTCTTTTTTTAATAATAAAAAATACTTATTATGTTTTTTTTCATTAAAGAAATAGTCTATTATTTTCTGATTTTTATATTTTTCTAGATTTTTTATATTGATATTCTTTTTGTAAAAAAACAAATATATTAAATACTTTGCTTGTTGTTCCAAAAAATCAATAGCCATTCTAAAGTTTAAAATGTTTTTGTTGGAAAAAGTCAATAATATTTTTTTATCCTTTTCACTTAACATTTGATCATATTGATTTGTCCAAGGATTCAAATCTAGTTTTAAATGTTTTGCTATATATTGAGTAACACCAATTCGGTTCGTATTTGGTACTCTAGCAATACACAAGAATAAATTTATTTCATTAATATCATTCTGCCTATTGCCAAAAATATGCAAACCTGTCCTAATTTGAGATTCTTTAATTTTGCAAAGAAAGGAATCAATTTCTTCTATTTGATTATTTTTATTCTTTAAAGTAATTTCGCTAAATTCTTTTTTTATTAATTCAAAAATGGAATTTTCTATTATTTCAATCCGATTAGAATTTAATAATTTTGCTTCAAAATATTCGTCTAAATAATTTTCTAATATTGAATATTTTCCATATAATTCTGACCTATCCAAAGGAGGGGTTAAATGATCAATAATTGTTGCAGCAGTTCTTCTTTTAGCTTGGGATCCTTCTCCAGGATCATTTACGATAAAGGGATATATGTTTGGTATTGCTGGACAAATAATATTTGGAAAACATTTATTGCTGAGACCTATAGATTTACCAGGTAACCATTCAACAGTCCCATGTTTACCAATATGGCACATAGCATTTGCATTAAAAACTTTTTCAATCCAAAAATATTGTGCTAAATATCTATGGGGAGGTGGAAGATCGGGTGAATGAATATCTCTATCAGTGAAAGCATCATAACCTCGTTGAGGTTGAATCAATAATGTTATTTTTCCAAATCTAATACCATTTATTGAGAAGCCTTTATTATCTAGATCTATTGCATCAGATGGTTTACCCCAACGACTAACAATAATATTTTGGGGATCAATTTCTAAATAATTCCAATATTTTAAATATTCACTAAGTGGTAAGTAATCTAATGGCTTATTATTTTGAGATTCAATATCATTAGTTCTAGTTTTTATAAGCATTGACATTAATTCCGAAGAATCTTGAGGATAATTACAAGATCCAAGGTCATAACCTTCTTCTTTTAACCAATTAAGAATATTAATTATTGAAGATGGTGTATTTAGACCTACGCCATTACCGATTCTTCCGTTCTTTACTGGATAATTACTTATTACTAAACAAATTCTTTTATCAAAATTATTAAGTTTCTGAAGTTTCACATAATTTGTTGCAAATTTTGAAATCCATTGAATACCTACTTGATCAGCTTTGTAACTAGTTATTTCAGTATATAGTGTATTTTTCTTAGAAATTATTTCTTTAAATGCTGAAGGACAGGTAGTAATTCTTCCATCAAATTCAGGAATAATTATTTGCATTAATAAATCAGATGAATTCATTCCAATAGATGAATTTAACCACTTTTTTCTTGATCTATTAGAAGAAAGAAGCTGTAAAATTGGAATTTTAAGAGAAGTAAAAATATTTGTTGAATTTTCAATTAATTCATTATTTTTTATTTGAGATGAAGAAAATGAAGTTGTGGTAATTATTAGTTTAATATCTTCTTTTTTAAAAATTTCTATTAATTTCTTCTGAATAATATGATCTTTTAGTGTTGAAATAAAAAATGTTTTAGGAGATAATCCGCATTTTCTTAATTGCGAGTTAAGTTTTTCGTTTACTTCAATTTCATTAGCCAAAAAAAGGGATTTATAGGATATTATTCCTATCTTTTCGCCACTTTCATTTTTCCAATCATGTAAATAGGGATCAGCATAAAAAGTAATATTCAAAAAATCATCTGGAATTACTTTTTCATCTACAACTAAATAATTTAAACAATTAAGAAACTTTCTATAATTTTCCAGTCCTCCAGATCTTAGTAATCTAGAAATATTTAATGCAATATTTTTATCTATACTACTTATTTCACATAAGGAAACTTCCTGATCAAGGGTACCTGATAGGATTACTAACTTCCTTTTTTTATCAACTGCTTGCCAATTTAAAAGTTGTTCAATTCCATAGTTCCATGTACCTTTATCTCCAAATAATCGTAGTACGACAACTTTTGCATAATTAATAGTTTTTAATAGATAATTATCTATTTGAGCTGAGGAATTTAAATTTGAAATTTCTAAAGCTCTAATATTATTTTTTAATGAAGCAAATTCTTTTTCTAACAATATGTTCGATAAGAGATTTAAATCAGCTTTAACGCTTGTTATAAAAATAAAATCTGCAACTGGTTGCTCTATTAAATCATCCTTATTCTTTTCATTTCCTGCTATATTCAATATCCTGTGCATTTTTATATATAAATAGGGTTTAGAATACTTAAGTAGGATAAAACAAGTTTACCTTAATTAAATAAATTAAATATGCATGAATTTCTTCCATACGCCTGGTTCGAAGGTAAATGTATTCCATTTAAAGAAGCAAAAATATCAATAGCTACTCATGCACTACATTATGGTACTGCTGCATTTGGAGGAATGAGAGCGATACCTAACCCTACAAATAAAGAAGAATTCCTTTTATTTAGAACTGATAAACACATAAAAAGATTATCTCAAAGTGCAAAATTACTCTTAACTGATATTTCTGAAGAATATATTTTTAAAGCCTTAGAAGAAGTTATAAAAATAAACAGGCCAAGAAACCCTATTTATATAAGACCATTTGTATATACAAGCGATTTAGGTATAGCTCCAAGGTTACACAATATTGAAACAGATTTTTTTATTTATTGTATTGAGCTAGGAGATTATCTATCCCCAGATGGTGTTTCTTGTAGAATGAGTAGTTGGACTAGACAAGAAGATAGATCTCTCCCATTGCGAGGAAAAATAAGTGGAGCTTATATTACAAGTTCATTAGCCAAAACAGAGGCTAGTTTGTCGGGGTTTGATGAAGCCTTGCTTTTAAATTCAAGTGGTAAGGTAAGCGAAGCTAGTGGAATGAATTTATTTATTGTAAGAAATGGAGACTTAATAACTCCTGGTGTTGATCAAGATATCCTTGAAGGGATTACTAGAGCTAGCGTAATTGAATTAGCAAAATCATTTGGAATAAATGTAATTGAAAGGCCTGTTGATAAAACAGAATTATTAATAGCAGATGAAGTTTTTCTAACTGGTACAGCAGCAAAAATTACACCAGTTAAAAAAATTGAATCAAGTGAATTAAATGGCGAAAGACCAATAATGAATAAATTAAAAAATAAGCTTATAGAAATAACAGAAGGTCGTTCTCAAGACTATGATAATTGGGTAACAAGAATTTCAATATAAAAATCGATTTTGCAAAAAATGGAATCTTTCAGAACCTATCTAAATAGAGAAGAAAAGCCATTAATTATTTTTGACGGAGGTACTGGAACATCATTTCAGAACTTAAATCTTACTGCAGATGATTTTGGAGGAAAAGAATTAGAAGGTTGTAATGAACACCTTGTTTTATCATTACCAAAAGTAGTTGAAAAGGTTCATAATTCATTCTTAGAAGCAGGTTGTCATGTTATAGAAACTAATACTTTTGGAGCCTCATCCATAGTTCTTGATGAATACGATATTGCAGATAGGGCTTATGAAATAAATAAAAATGCTGCATTAATAGCAAAAAACGCTGCTACCAAATACGCTACATTTGACAAACCAAGGTTTGTGGCTGGTTCAATTGGACCAACCACTAAATTACCCACCTTAGGACATATAGATTTTGATGAATTAAAGCAATCATATAAGGAACAAATATATGGACTTATAGATGGAGGAGTTGATCTACTTTTAGTAGAAACATGTCAAGATGTATTGCAAATTAAATCTGCCTTATTAGCATCAAAAGAAGTACTTGATAGTAAAAATATAGATATACCGATAATGGTATCTATAACAATGGAAACAACAGGTACTATGCTTGTTGGATCTGATATCGCATCTGCATTAACAATATTAGAGCCATTTAATATAGATATCCTTGGACTTAATTGTGCAACTGGTCCAGAACAAATGAAGGAACATATTAAATATTTGTCTGAAAATTCACCCTTCGCTATAAGTTGTATTCCCAATGCAGGTCTACCTGAAAATATTGGTGGTGTAGCTCACTACAGATTAAAGCCAATGGAATTAAAAATGCAATTAATGAATTTTATATATGACTTTAATGTTCAATTAATAGGTGGATGTTGTGGGACTACACCTGATCATATAAAATATTTATCTTCAATAATTGATGAAGTTATTGATAACAAAAAAACTAACAAAAAAGTTAAGAACAATTCAAGTGGATATATTCCTTCTGCATCATCAATATATAACTCTGTGCCATACAAACAAGATAATTCAATTCTGATTGTAGGAGAAAGATTAAATGCAAGTGGATCTAAAAAGGTAAGGGAGTTGTTAAATAACGACGATTGGGATGGCCTAGTTTCAATTGCCAAGCAACAACAAAAAGAAAATGCACACGTTCTTGATGTAAATGTTGATTATGTTGGGAGAGACGGGGTGAAAGATATGAAAGAAATAACTTCAAGACTAGTTACCAACATAAATTTACCATTAATGATTGATTCTACAGATGCTGACAAAATGGAAAGTGGATTAAAGTCAGCTGGCGGTAAATGTATTATAAATTCCACTAATTACGAAGACGGTGATGAAAGATTTGATCAAGTTCTAAATTTAGCCTTGGGATATGGTTCAGGACTTGTTGTCGGGACTATTGATGAAGATGGGATGGCAAGGAATTCAGATAAAAAATATAACATTGTTAAACGAGCGATTAATAAAACTAGAAAATGTGGTTTATCAGATTATGAGCTCTTTTTTGATCCATTAGCCCTGCCAATATCTACTGGGATAGAAGAAGATAGATTAAACGCTAAAGAAACAATTACTGCAATATCAAAAATTCGTGAAAATTTCCCAGAAATTCATATTATATTGGGTATTTCGAACATAAGTTTTGGTCTGTCACCATTATCTAGAATTAATTTAAATTCAATATTTTTAGATGAATGCATTAAAGCAGGACTGGATTCCGCTATTATCGCACCAAATAAAATTTTGCCATTATCAAAAATTTCTGAAGAAACTAAAAAGCTTTGCTTAGATTTGATATACGATAAAAGAAAATTTGAAGATGATATTTGTACTTATGATCCATTAGTAGAACTTACAAAGGCTTTTCAGGATTTATCTATTCAGGATTTCAAAAGAGCATCTTCAGAAAATAAAAACTTAACTCTGGAAGAAAGTTTAAAAAATCATATTATTGATGGAGAAAAAATAGGTTTAGAAGATCAATTAAATAATGCGTTAAAAAAATATAAACCTCTTGAAATAATTAATACATTTTTGCTAGATGGGATGAAAGTTGTAGGAGATTTATTTGGCTCAGGTCAAATGCAATTGCCATTCGTACTCCAATCCGCTGAAACAATGAAATTTGCTGTTTCAATTTTAGAACCATATATGGAAACTGTAGATGAAAACATATCAAATGGAAAACTCTTAATTGCAACAGTCAA
>QCQY01000021.1 GCA_003209475.1 Prochlorococcus sp. AG-459-B06 | reverse complement strand
AAAAAGGGATAAATACCGAAATGAGATCTCCAATTTCTAAGATCTTTTTTGAACGAATAATTAAACACTTCTTTTAAAGGTGGAATATTTAATTTACCTGGTTTCAAAAAAGATGAAAATAAGACTAACCTTTTCCAGCCTTTTTTTCTTTGTTCAATGGAGTCAATCAAAGGTTCGTCTCCTCTCTCCCTAGAATGAAAAAGAAGTGGAGTTGGATCAAAATTAAATATCTCAGGTGGAGTGGAGTCTATTCCAACTATTGCGTCTGTTACATGAAGAGTTTTCGTAGAATAATGGAAACAGCTTATCTCCTGATATCTTCCAAGTCCTAAATTCAGTGGGCCTAATGAAGACCATTTAAATGAGTTCGTATGTGGAGTACCTTCCTCAAACAGTATTCTTGATCTTTTTGATGGAATTCCTAAAAAATCTAGTGGAAGATTGATGGGGAAACTCCATTGTCCAGGACAAAGCCAAATTTCTGCATCTTTAAAAATTCTTGAAAGAGCTGGCAGTCCTATTTTATGTTCTAGTCCGGAGGCACTTGGGAGAATTATTGTTTTAACTTTGCCGTGAATCGCCATTAATTTTTCTAACTCATTTATTAATTCTTTTGTAGGAGGCAGTGGGTTTATTAGCATCAACCCATTATCAACCTTTATTACCGTCATTCTTATTGGAACCGCAACATAATAAAGTCCTTGTATTTGTTCTAAGGACCATATTTGATCAGGAATTAATTCTCTTAAGATTGTTTTCTTTTTCCCATAAGGATATAAGGGAAATAATGGCCACCAATACCAATTTTTATTTAAAGTTTCTTCCACCACTATCATTTATATCCAGCAAAAAATTTCTTTAACTTAAATATTCCGTATCTTGGAGCGAATAAAAAAGCGAATAAAAATATAAAGGTTTGTGCTAAGACAATTGATCCACCTGTTTCAAGGTCAAACCAAAAACTAATGTAGATTCCTATTACGCTCGAGATAATTGCACTTAATACTGAAATTATTGTCATAGTATCAAACTTATCCGTAAGTAAATATGCTGTAGCCCCTGGTGTAATCAACATCGCAACTACCAAAATAATTCCAACAGACTGCAAGCCCACAACTGCTGCCAAAGATAAGCACGTGAGGAGTAAATAGTGAAGAAAAAATACGTTTATTCCAACTGTTTTTGCATGCCTAGGATCAAAACAATAAAGCATTAAATCTTTCCTAAAAATTGATAAAAGGATTACTACCAATAAAGAGATGAATATGGTTTGTTTTACATCTGAAAGTGATATTCCTAATGGACTGCCAAAAAGGATAGAGTGCAGATCAATATTACTTTTAATCTTAGAAACCAATACAATTCCAAGAGCGAAAAATCCAGTAAATACCAACCCAATAACAGTATCTTCCTTAACCCTAGATTTCTGCTTAATAAACCCTATCAATGCAACAGAACCAACTCCAAAAATAAATGCCCCTAATGAGAAAGGAAGACCTAATGCATAAGCAACTACAACACCAGGCATTACTGAATGTGACACTGCATCTCCCATTAAAGCCCATCCCTTAAGAGTTAAATAACTAGATAAGAAACCACAAACAGCAGCCACTAATGAACTCATAAAAAGTGCTTTTCTCATAAAGTCATGAGTTAAAGGATCTGTTATGAATGAATCTAAAGTTAAAAAAGAACTGAGCTCCATATAATTTAAAATTTAGGATTCAGGTCCAAACAAGAAATCAGGTGAGATTCCTCCAAAAGTAGTTGTAATATTTTCAGGGGTAAACACTTCAGAGGTCTCCCCATACGCTACAACAGTTTTATTTATTAAAAGAACCAAATCACAAAATTCACGGACATGCATCATATCGTGCGTTGATAATAATATAGTTTTCCCCTCATTTTTAAATTGAATAAATAATTCCGAGATAAGTTTCTCAGTTCTTATATCAACACCTGAAAAAGGCTCATCAAGAAGTAAAATTGACGCCCTTTGCGCAATTGCTCTAGCTAAAAAAGTTCGTTTTCTCTGACCTCCAGATAAGTTTCCAATAGGTGTAGATAAATGATCAGTAAGATCAACTCTCTCAATAGCATCTTTAACCGCCTGAACATCAGACTCTCTAGGACACCTAAAAATATTCATCGAACCATATCTTCCCATCATCACTACATCCCAAACATTTATTGGAAATTGACTATCAATTCCCTCACTCTGAGGAACATAAGCAATTGTCTGATCTTTTTGAGCAGATCTTACAGACTCTCCATTAATTCTAATTTTTCCCTTTGAAATATTTACAAAGCCAGTTAAAGCATTAAAAAAAGTTGTTTTACCAGCACCGTTCATCCCTACTAACCCACAAATCTGGCCAGGTTTCAATCTTAAATTGGCATCATACAAAGCCACCTTACCGTTGTAATCTACGCAAATATTTTCTGCATCAATCCTAAAGTTTTGATAATTAATTGAATCCATAATTCAAAAAAGCCCTTTTTTAATTAAATCCAAATTATGCTCAAGCATTTTTATATAGGAGCTAGCAGGACCACTATTATCAGATAATGAATCAACAAAAAGATTTCCTCCAAAATTAGCCCCAGTTTCGTTTGCAACAATCATTTGAGATTCGTTACTTACTGTACTTTCGCAAAATACAGATGGGACATTTTTTTCTTTAACTAGTGAAATTGTTCTTGTCATTCTTTTGGGCGTAATTTGACTCTCAGCATTAACTGGCCATAAATAAACTTCCTCTAATCCATAATCATTTGTTAGATACGAAAAAGCACCTTCACAACTTACTAGATACCTCCTGTCTTTATTTAAGTTATTAATAAAAAGTGAGAATTCTTTATCTATTTTTGAGAGTTTATCTTTATAAATTTTTCCATTTTCTTCAAATAATGTCCTTTTGGATGGCCTCAATTCTGATAAAGAATCCACCAGAACATCTACGTATAGGATCCCTCTTTTTGGAGAAATCCAGACATGAGGATTGGGTTTCCCTTTATAAAAATCTTCACTGATAAAAATAGGATCTAAATCTTCCGCGACAGTAATTCTTTTAACTTTTAAATTAGAGACAAATTTTTCAGCCCATAATTCAAATCCAAATCCATTATCAATAAAAACAAAAGCACTAGAGGCATTTACCAAATCGCTCGGAGTTGGTTGGTAGCCATGAACTTCAACTCCAGGTTTCGTTATTGATCTAACAATAAAATCATCTTTAGCAACATTGCTAATTATGTCCGCCAAAACAGTGAAACTTGCCAGTATTACTTCTTTACTTTCATTTTTATTTGATATTCTTTTGCATGAGCCTGAAGCAAGAGAAAGCAGAAGTAACAAACTAAAAAAAAGAATTTTTTTTCTCATATTTAACTTTCAAACTGGATTATGAACTAAAAGATATTTTCATAAGTGGTTTTCTAAGATCAGAAATAAATCCTGGCCAATTTATTTTTTCTTTTTCAAAAGCTTTTTCAACAATTTTCTCAGAATTTTTCTTTATAAAATCCAAATCAGGTTCTTCTACTCCTTTTGTTATTGCCATAAAATCAGCCAAAGAACTTGATAATACTCTTGTTAAATAAGCAGCACTGACAGCCTGAAATGTTCCAGAAATAAGCCAATTTGGTCCATGTAATTTTGTTATGCCAATTAGAGTCTGTCCACTCCATTCGATAACTCCCTGAGCAATTGCAGTCTTTAAAATCTCTTTAGAAACTTTATCTAAAATTTCAGGAGACCAATTACATCCCCATATAGACTTAATTTCTTTAATCATTAATGAATTTAGTGCTGTCATTGCCATAACATCAATTGATGGGATAGGAGATAAGAAAACAGTTGTTGCGACAAGAATTTGATTTTTTCTTTGTATATCTTTTAACTGCATTCTTCTTATTCCTTCAATTTCAGATTGCCAGGCAACATGAAGTTCTTTCAAAAGCCTTTTTTTTGTATTTTCAATATTTTTAGATGAACTTATGAAAAACTTCCTTAACGAAAAAGGTATATTTATTATTTCATTCTTATTCACATCAAAAGTAATAATTTTATTTACAAAGTCACTTGAAATTTGCGACTTTAGGTCTTCTATCTGATTTTTGGCTTCTATTTCGTTGGAAGTTAAAGCAACCAGCCAGATTGGCATATTTTTAGGAAACTTTTCCAGCCACAAAAAATCATTTGCCGACAAAGGTAAGTTTAAAAAATACAAGATTGCATCACTTTTCAAGGCTTCTTCTGGAATAACTTGAGAAGAATTGTATTTAGGCAGTTTTTCAAATAAATCAAAGTAAAACTTATCTACTTTAAAATGACTTTTTAAAACAGACTGACAACTTTGATAATCTTTTTGACCGATACAACTTATTTTTTCTTTTTCAAATCTATTAAGAATCGATTCAAGTATTTTTTGTCTTTTTGAATTCTGTTTTTCTAATTCATTTGTTGCTTCAAGTTCTTCAAAAAAATTTAAATCTTCATTACATAGATTTATCCAACCATCTAAATTATTTGGCTCATTAAATTTAGGCTTATCATTCTTCAAGTAAAAATATCCCCCCAAACACAACGCAAAGAATCCTATTGAGCCTCCTGCAAAATGAATTAGGTCACTGACAAACCATTCCCCAAAACCTAATAATAGTAGAATAATAACAAGATTTTTTTTCGGAAACTTTATGAAATCCTTTAAAAGGTTGTCTTTACTAATATCAAACACAATACTTTATTTTTCTAACCTTATTTTAATGCAAGTTATGAATGAGAAAAGCAAAAATTCATAAGTCGTTAATCAAAAGATAAAAAATTAAGGCTTTTCAAAAGACTTATTGCATAACAAGATGCTAAGTTAATAGACTATTTAAATAACTTAAGAAACATCAAGATGTCTAATTCAAATTTCAGCAATAATCCTGGACAAGAAAATTATAGAGGTCGTTCTAACAATGAAAGATCTAATTTCAGAGATAGATCGGGCGGCAGAAGAGATGGAGGAGGATTCCGCATAAGATTGAGTGATAACGAAATGAAAGCTGTTAAATCAATACAAGAGGCCTTTCAATTGAGATCTACCGTTGCAGTTTTGGGTTTCTCTGTTAGAACACTTAGCGAAATGATCAAAGACGAAAAATTGATTGAATCAATCACAGAATATGCAAAAAATAATAAAAACTCTTCTCCGAATAGACAATCACAAAATCCTTATGAAGAAAAGACAAAAACAGCGCCTGACCCTTTTGCAAGACCTGTAAAAAGTACATCAACTGAAGAAATCCAATCTAGCGAAGTAGAAGAGGATGGAAAATAAAAAAAGAATTCTTTCTGGAGTTCAACCAACTGGTGATTTACATATTGGGAATTGGCTTGGGGCCATAAATAATTGGGTTACGCTTCAAGAGCAATATGAAACATTTCTATGCGTAGTTGATTTGCACGCAATCACAGCTTCATATAATCCCAAAGAATTGTCTCAGAACACTATCTCTACTGCTGCTTTGTACGTCGCTTGTGGAATAGATCCCAATATATGCTCAATTTTTGTCCAAAGTCAGATTTCCGCACATTCAGAACTTTGTTGGATATTAAATTGCATGACCCCAATAAATTGGATGGAAAGAATGATTCAATTCAAAGAAAAATCCATACAACAGGGGAATAATGTATCCATTGGATTATTTGACTATCCGATCCTTATGGCTGCAGACATTCTTCTATATGACGCTGACTTTGTACCTGTAGGTGAGGATCAAAAACAACATCTTGAACTTGCCAGAGATATTGCACAACAAAGAATTAATGCCAGATTTAGTAAGGATAAAAATATTTTAAAAATTCCTCAACCAATAATCATGAAAAATGGATCAAAAATAATGAGTTTAATTGATGGTTCAAAAAAGATGAGCAAAAGTGATCCTAATGAAGGCAGTCGTATTAACTTATTAGATGCTCCTGAAGTAATAACGAAAAAAATAAAAAGAGCAAAAAGTGACAGCTCTATTGGAATTGAATTTAACAACCCTGAGAGACCCGAATCTAAAAATCTTTTGATGATTTATTCAATATTATCTGGCAAAGAAATTTCTCAATGTGAAAATGATTTCTCAGAGACTGGATGGGGGACATTTAAAAAATTAATTACAGAACAACTTATTGAATCACTAGAACCTATTCAGAAAAAATATAAATTATTAATTAATGATCCCTATCAATTAAATAAAATCCTTGATAAAGGGAAGGAAAAAGCTGAAAAATTAGCAAATCAGACTTTAAAAAGAGTTAAATCAAAATTGGGATTCTTTGAAATGGAGAAATAAAATATGCCAATAATTACCTTACCTGATGGTTCAAAAAAGGTTTTCGAAAAATCTGTAACTATTCTAGAAATTGCTCAGACTATAGGCGCTGGATTAGCTAAAGCAACAATTGCTGGGAAAGTAAATGATGTTCTCCTTGATGCAACTATTCCTATAAGTATAGATTCCGAAGTTGTAATCATCACATCAAAAGATAAAGAAGGAATTGAAATAATAAGACATTCATTTGCTCACCTTATTGGTCATGCAGTTAAACAAATTTACTCTGATATTAAGATGGCGATTGGGCCTGTAATTGAAGATGGTTTTTATTATGATATTTTTTCTGAATACAGATTTACTCCTGAAGATTTAATAAAAATCGAAAACAGAATTAATAAATTAATAAAAACAAACTATGACGTTGAAATTTTACGAGTTTCTAAAGAAGAGGCAATTAAAACCTTTAAAGAAAGAGATGAGACTTTTAAATTACGAATAATTGAAGAAATTCCTGAAGATGGGCTCATAAATTTATACAAACACGAAGAATATATCGATATGTGTAGAGGGCCTCACGTACCCAATACTAGACATTTGAGACACTTTAAATTACTTAAATTATCAGGTTCATACTGGAGAGGGAATTGTGAGAATGAATCATTACAGAGAATATATGGAACTGCATGGGCAAAAGAAAAAGAACTTAAAGATTATTTAACAAGAATTGAAGAAGCGGAAAAAAGGGATCATAGAAAGCTTGGTAAAAAACATTCACTATTTCATATACAAGAAGAATCTCCAGGAATGATTTTTTGGCATCCAAATGGATGGACAATTTATCAAGTACTGGAAAAGTACATAAGAGAAATACTCAAAAAAAATGATTATTTAGAAATTAAAACCCCACAAGCTGTTGATAAATCTCTTTGGGAAAAATCCGGTCATTGGGAAAAATTTAGAGACGATATGTTCACTACTGCATCAGAAAATCGAACCTATGCAATTAAACCAATGAATTGTCCATGCCATATACAAGTATTTAATCAAGGCTTAAAAAGTTATAAGGATTTACCTATTCGTCTTGCTGAATTTGGTTCTTGTCACAGAAATGAGCCCTCTGGTGCACTGCACGGCTTAATGAGAGTAAGAAACTTTACTCAAGATGATGCGCACATATTCTGCACAGAAGAGCAAATTCAAGAAGAGGTATCAACTTTTATAGATCTTGTTTACGAGGTATATAAAACTTTTGGTTTTGATGAAATCATTATCAAATTATCAACCCGTCCTGAAAAAAGGGTAGGTAGTGAAGAGATTTGGGATAAATCAGAGGAGGCTCTTACAAAAGCTCTCGATAATAAGAACCTAAAATGGGAACTCCAACCAGGAGAAGGGGCTTTTTATGGTCCAAAAATAGAATTCTCCTTAAAAGATTGTCTTAATAGAGTCTGGCAATGCGGCACTATTCAGGTTGATTTCTCAATGCCTATTAGATTGGATGCAACTTATGTAGATATTGATAATGAGAAAAGAAATCCAGTTATGCTTCACAGAGCAATTTTAGGATCCTTTGAGAGATTTATCGGAATCTTGATTGAACAATATGAGGCAAAATTCCCAATTTGGCTTGCACCTTATCAAATAATTTTATTAAGCATTACTGATAGAAATATTGAAAAGTGTTTCAAGTTTAATGAATTAATAAATAATAATGGTTACCGATCAAAAGTTGATGTTAGGAATGAAAAAATAGGATTCAAAATAAGAGAGGCAACTCTCGGGAGAGTTCCCTTAATTGCAGTTATTGGAGATAAAGAAGAGGAAATTGATTCAGTCGCTTTAAGAGCTTTAGATGGAACAAATTTAGGAATTTTCGACTTACCCAATCTATACAAACTAATGGATGAATTAATAGAAAAAAAAGGGAGAGCGGAATAATTTCGAATAGATGAATTTTCTGGCTTGTGATTTAGGAGGTACCAAGGTTCTATTGGGAATATTCGAAAGAGTAATAAATGATGATTCGCCTAAATTATTATTCAAAAAGAAATATGTATCTTCTGATTGGGATTCTTTTGAACTGATTTTAGAAGATTTTCTTAAAATTGAATGCAAAAATATTACCCATCCTTCTTCTGCATGTTTCGCTGTAGCTGGTCCTTTATCTAACAACAACGCAAAAATCATGAACTTGTCATGGAATATTTCAGGAAATAAATTAAAAAATAAATTTAAATTTGAACAATGCGAGCTAATAAATGATTTTGCAGTTCAAATTTATGGAATACCTTTTTTAAAAAAAAATCAATATTCAATTATTCAAAATGGATCCCATTCTGAAGGTAATAACAATGATTTGCATGCCATTGTTGGAGCCGGTACTGGTTTGGGCATTGCAAGAGGTCTTATATCAGGAAATAAAGTAAAAGTTCTAGCCAGCGAAGGAGGACATGTTGAATACTCTCCAAAGTCAAAATTAGAATGGGAATTAAAAATTTGGCTTAAAAATTACCTTAAAGTTGAAAGGATATCTTGTGAAAGAATTATTAGCGGCACTGGTTTATCAAGAATTGCCGAATGGAGACTAAGCAAATCTGATGCCCAAAACCATCCTCTACAAGAATATTTAAAAAAAATTAAAATTTTTGATACTGCGAGAAAAGAACTACCTGAAAAAATTTGTAAATTTTCCAAAGAAGGGGATCAGATAATGATTGAAGTTGAGAGGATTTGGTTAGGAGCTTATGCCTCTTTATTGGGAGATGTTGCTCTTCAAGAATTATGCTTTGGCGGGTTATGGATTTCTGGAGGAACTGCATCAAAACATTTCAAAAACTTTAAATCAGATTTATTTTTAAAACAATTTTTCGACAAGGGAAGATTAAAAGATATTCTTAAAACAATACCTATGAAAGTAATTTTAGATGAAGAGTTTGGACTTTTTAGTGCAGCCTGCAGAGCAAAAATGCTTTTAAAAACTTAAAAATAAAAAATGTCTATTCCTGAAGTAGGTAAAAAAATAAGGGTAACAGTGCCTTCAACAACTGCCAATTTAGGGCCTGGATTTGATTGTCTTGGAGCAGCATTAGATTTGTATAATGAGTTTATTTTTACAAGAATTGAAGGTGGTGGAGATAGATTTGATTTAATAATGGAAAGTACAGATGGTAATCACCTAAGAGGAGGACCTGAAAACTTAGTTTTTAGAGCAGCTCAGAAAGTATGGGAGAGCGCAAAAATGGATCCTTTTGCACTTGAAGCAAGAGTTAAATTGGCAGTGCCGCCTGCACGCGGGCTAGGAAGTAGTGCTACAGCAATAGTTGCTGGACTTATCGGAGCAAATGCAATAATGGACTCTCCATTATCCAAAGAAAAACTCCTTGAACTTGCCATTGATATAGAAGGTCATCCTGATAATGTAGTGCCCTCTCTTCTGGGTGGGCTTTGTTTGACAGCAAGGTCTTCTTCTCAGAGATGGAGAATCATTAGATGTGATTGGCATGATTCAATTAAAGCTGTTGTAGCAATACCTGCAATTCGTCTAAGTACAAGTGAAGCAAGAAAGGTAATGCCCAAGAATGTACCTATATCAGATGCAGTGACAAATATGGGGGCGCTTACTTTGTTACTTAACGGCTTAAAAGCAGGGAATACGGAACTTATAAAAGAAGGAATGTTTGATAAGCTACATGAACCTTACAGATGGAAACTTATTAAGGGTGGATTAGAAGTTAAAGATGCTGCACTAAATGCAGGTGCTCTAGGATGCGCAATTAGTGGGGCTGGGCCAAGTATCTTAGCTTTGTGTAAAAAAGAAAATGGTAAAAACGTCAGTCAAGCCATGGTGAAAGCATGGGAGAAGTCAGGTGTAGCTAGCAGAGCGCCATTCTTAAACGTTCAAACAACCGGCAGCCAATTTAGCACTATCTCTGGTAAGTAGTTTTACTTAGGCATTTTTAATGTTATAGTCTCAAGCTAGTACAACTTCAACTAGAATAAAAAAATTATTCATTACATAAATGAATTTAGAATCTTTTCCTTGGCTATCATCAATTGTATTACTGCCTTTAATTGGGGCATTAATAATGCCTTTCTTGAATTCAAAAGAAGGAGAAGATAACACACTCCCTAGAAATATCTCATTAAGTTTTTTATTTATAGATTTTTTACTAATAATAGGCGTCCTTTTTCAAAAATTCAATACTTCAGATAGCTCTTTACAGCTTGTAGAAAGAGCTTCTTGGTTACCATCAATAGGCTTAGAGTGGTCTCTTGGCGTAGATGGGTTATCTGCTCCTTTAATAGCATTAAGTGGGTTAATTACATTTTTATCAGCTGCGGCTAGTTGGAAAATTAAGAAAAAATCTAATTTATATTTTGCTCTTTTATTAGTCCAAGCATCAGCACAGGCATTAGTTTTCCTTTCTCAAGATTTTCTACTATTTTTCTTGGCATGGGAACTTGAATTAGTACCGGTGTATCTTCTTATTGCTATTTGGGGAGGGAAAAAGAAATTATATGCCGCTACTAAATTTATTCTTTATACAGCCTTAGCTTCTTTATTAATACTCATAAGTGGGTTAGCACTTGCTTTGAGTGGTGATACTTTTACTTTAAATATTACCGATTTAACCAATAAACATGTAACAGGCAGCTTAGCTTTATTATCTTATTTAGGATTTTTAATTGGTTTTGGAGTAAAACTTCCTATCTTTCCATTACATACTTGGCTGCCCGATGCTCATGGAGAGGCTAATGCTCCAGTTTCAATGTTACTCGCAGGAATACTTTTAAAAATGGGAGGTTATGCCCTCTTAAGATTCAATGTTCAAATACTACCTGAGGTACATCTTCAAATTGCACCTGCGCTAATTATTCTTGGAATCATAAATATAATTTATGGAGCTCTTAATGCATTTGCTCAAGATAATGTTAAAAGGAGAATTGCATGTAGCTCTGTGAGTCATATGGGTTTTGTTCTATTAGGGATTGGCGCAGTAGATGCTTTAGGTATAAGTGGAGCGATGCTCCAAATGATAAGCCACGGACTTATCGCTGCAGCTATGTTTTTTGTTACAGGCTCATTCTATGAAAGAACAAATACTCTCTCGATACCCAATATGGGTGGTTTAGCAAAGGTCCTGCCAATAACTTTTGCTTTTTTCTTGGCAAGTTCTTTGGCCTCTTTAGCACTCCCTGGGATGAGCGGATTTATAAGTGAAATAACTGTATTTTTAGGAATCACTAGTCAAGAAGGTTTCAGCTCCATCTTTAGATCGATCACTATTCTTATTGCAGCTATAGGTTTAGTTTTAACACCAATTTATCTACTATCAATGTGTAGAAGAGTATTCTTTGGCCCTAGAATTCCTGCACTAGCTACAGTTAAAGAGATGAATGGTCGAGAATTGACTATTGGGTTCAGCTTATTGTTGCCTACTTTGGTGATAGGTTTTTGGCCAAAAATCGCAATTAATTTATATGAATCTTCAACGAATGCTCTCAGTCAACAGCTCACTTTAGCTAAATTAATAGGGTCAATACCAACTTTAATTAATTAGATTATTTTAATAAATGTATACCTCAATTTTTAAATATGGAGAATTACCTGAATTTAAAAAATTTACTCCCGAAAGCATAAGTAAACAATTCCCATTAGTACTAGAAAAGATAGCTGAAGATTTTAAAAACATAGAAAAAAATTTATCTAACTATTTGATTCACGATGATTTAAATTGGGACAATGTAATAAATCCCTTAAATGAACTCAATGAAATTCTTAGATGGAGTTGGGGAGTAATAAGTCACCTAAATGCAGTAAATAATTCTGAAAGTCTAAGAGACATTTATTCAAAATTTCTTCCAGAGATTATTAGCTTGAGTAATAAGTTCGGACAAAGTAAAATAATTTACAATTCTTTAGTCAAGCTTAAAGAGACAAATAACTTTGATCAAATCAAAAACAGAATTTTGGATAAAGAAATTCTTGAGATGCAACATCGAGGAATTTCACTACCAAAGAATAATCAAGAAGAATTCAACAACATTTCAGAAAAGCTTGGAAAGCTATCAACAGACTTCAGCAATAATGTTCTTGATGCTACTAATAAATGGTTTTTAATATTAAATAAAAAATCTGAAGTCGATGGTCTTCCTGAACGAGTACTTGAATTGATGGCAGTTTCTGCACACAACCACTTAAAAAAAGATGAAGAAGTTGATATCAAAAATGGTCCTTGGAAATTAAGCCTAGATATTCCAACTTATACTCCATTTATGACATATGCCACCGACCGTAACCTTAGAGAGAAACTATATAAGGCATTCGTTGGAAGGGCATCTCAAGGAGAAAAAAATAATTCTCAAATCATTGAAGAGATATTATCTCTTAGAACAAAACATGCTAATCTTCTCGGTTACAAAAGTTGGGCAGAACTAAGTTTGTCAACGAAAATGGCGAAAGAAATTAAAAATGTTGAAAACCTTTTAGAAGAATTGAGAGAGCCAGCATTCAAAACCGCAAAAATTGAATTAGAAACCCTCGATAAGTTTTCTAAAGCCAATGGATTTCCAAAATCACAGAATATCGAGCCATGGGATATTAGTTATTGGTCCGAACTTCTTAGAAAGGAAAAGCTCAATTTGGATCAAGAGTCTTTGAGACCTTGGTTTCCACTAAATGATGTTTTAAAAGGTTTATTTAAATTAAGTGAAAAGCTTTTTGAAATTAAAGTTGTCGAGGCAACTGATGAGGCACCTCTGTGGAATGATGACGTTTTATTTTTTAATATTCTCAATAAAGATAATGACAAAATAGCATCATTTTACCTAGATCCATATTCGAGGCCCGAATCAAAGAGGGGAGGGGCTTGGATGGATGAATGTTTGAATAAAAATAATGTTGGCAAAAAGACCCTCCCGGTAGCTTATCTCGTTTGTAATCAGACTCCACCATCAAAAGATAAACCTAGTTTGATGAGTTTTGAAGAAGTTCAGACACTTTTCCATGAATTTGGTCATGGTCTTCAACACATGCTAACTACTGTAAATCTTCCTCAAGCAGCTGGCATCAACAACGTTGAGTGGGATGCAGTCGAACTTCCAAGTCAATTTATGGAAAACTGGTGTTTTCATAAAAATACACTTATGAATATTGCTAAGCACTACAAAACAGGAGAAAAATTATCCGATGAGAATTTTGAGAAGCTCCTAAAAAATAGAACTTTTAATTGTGGTATGGCTACTCTTAGACAACTACATTTTGCAATAACAGACCTCAGATTGCACAGTAGTATTGATAAAAACGAAGGTAAAACAGCAGATCAAATAAGAAGAGAAATTGCAAAACAAACTACTGTTATTGAACCAATTCAAGAAGATCACTTTCTTTGTTGTTTTAGTCATATATTTGCAGGCGGATATTCTGCAGGATATTACTCATATAAATGGGCTGAAGTTCTTAGTGCTGATGCATTTTCAATGTTTGAAGAAGCTGATCTGGAAAACTCTGAAGATTTAAAGTTTATAGGAAAGAAATTCAAAGATACAATACTTAGCTTAGGTGGAAGCCTACCTCCATTAGAAATATTTAAACTATTCATGGGAAGAGAGCCACAAACTGATTCCTTAATAAGGCACTTAGGTCTATCTGGAGCTACTTAATAATTTCATCGATTATTTTGTCAACCACAGATTTATTTCTTACAAGGTTTCTATGTTTATATACTTTTACTGATATTTTTTTCCCAAAATTTAAATTTGTCCACCCGCCAGGGAAAACCATCATATCCCAATAAGTAAAGAAATTTATACACTCAATTTCATCAAGAAAAAAATCATTATTTGCTAGTTCTCTTAAAAACTTACTATTTATTTTCATTTCTGATATTCCTCTAAATGGGTATTTAGGTATTAATTGAGCCATCAAAGTTCCTTTGTGAGGAGAACCTATAGATATTAATCTTCTTGTTCTTTTATACCCATTAAATTTTTGAAGCCAGTATCTACCAATTATTCCTCCCATAGAAAATCCCAAAATATCTATTTCTTTTTCTAAACCATATTTCTCTAAAATTAATTCGTTTAATTTATTAGTCAAATCCAGAATGGAAGTCATTCCGTATGAATGCTTAAGAGTTGGGGCAAAATATTCAATGCCAATATCATCAAGTTTTGAGGTAATAGAAGAAAAAATACTTGAAGTATTCCAAAGGCCATGAATCAATATAATGGGATTTCTTTTTTCCAATACTTTAATTATTTTCAAGAATTCTTACTATTGACACCTTCCCATCGAAACCTGTGATTGGAGGATTACATTTTGTCAAAATAATTTTAACTTTAGAAAGCTTAAATTCCTGATTAATGATTTCTAAAATTTCGTTTGAATATTTTTCGATTGTGAAACAATATATTTTCTTTGATTGGTCTTTTAAAATTTGAACTAATTTTGAATAGTCAATTGTTTTTTCTATATCATCATTTACTGTACATTTTTCAAAATCAGTCCACAAAAATATATCTAAAATAAATAGTTGACCCACTTCCCTTTCTTCATCAAGAACACCAACCCTAGCCCAAAGTTTAATATTCTCAATTTTTAAAAAAGTTTCCATCTTTAAAACTTTTAAAGATCTTTATGCGTAAAGATAGCCTTTCCTGATGAAAAATCATCAACTATATTCCCATCACCTATTAGGAAATATTTATAAGTTACCAATCCTTCTAGACCTACAGGTCCCCTTGGTGGAAGAGTTTGAGTAGATATGCCAACTTCAGCGCCAAATCCATATCTAAACCCATCTGCGAACCTAGTAGAGCAATTATGAAAAACACCTGCACTATCAACTAAATTCATAAATTTATTGGCAGTATTTGAATTTTCAGTAATTATTCCATCTGTATGTTTTGAACTATATTTTTGAATATGTGTGATTGCTTCCTCAAGATCATCAACAATTTTTATCGATAGAATTAAATCCAAATATTCAGTTCCCCAATCTTCTAGGCAAGCCTCATACTTTAACCCTAATTCAATTGATCTCTTATCTCCAATTAATTTAACATCATTAGAATTAAAAAGAGGGATGGCCTTTTCTAAAAAAGCTGGTGCGATATCTTTATGGACTAATAAAGTTTCGATAGCATTACATGCTGCAGGATATTGAATTTTGCTGTCCAAAGCGACTGATAAAGCCATCTCCAGATTTGCCTCAATATCTATAAACAAGTGACAAATTCCATCAGCATGGCCTAGCACAGGAATTCTTGTATTCTCCTGAATAAATTTAACTAATGCATTACTTCCTCTTGGAATTATTAAGTTAATATATTTCTCAAGATTTAACATCGCCATACTATCTTTTCTGCTTGTTAATAAACATATTGCACTTTTATCAAGACCTGATTCATTTAAACCTTCTTGCAATGCTTTCACTATTGAAGCATTTGTGAAATTAGCTTCACTACCACCTTTTAGTATTACTCCATTACCTGATCTTATTGCCAAAGAACTAATCTGCATCACGGCATCGGGCCTTGATTCAAAAATAACCCCTAAAACTCCAATTGGTACAGTTTTTCTCTCTAAGATCAACCCCTTTGAAAGCTCCCTTTTTATTTGAACTTGATTTACAGGATCAGCCAAGTCTCCAACTTTTCTTACCCCTTCAATTCCTGAATTTAATTTTGATTTTGATAACTTTAATCTAGAAAGTAAAGCTCTAGAAATACCCTTTTTTTCTGCATTTAAATAATCCTCATTATTAGCCTCTAATATTTCTTTAGAATTTTTTTCTAGATAATCAGCCATAAAATTTAAGGCTTTAATTCGATTTTGATTTTCAGCCTGACTTATTTTTATTGATGCCAAACGAACTTTCTCAGCTTTTTCTAGAAGATCATTACCTGGTTGAGGAACTTCAAAGATATTGGCCATAATATTTTTTAGTTAATCTAATAATAATTCAAATTAACAATTCTTTAAAGTAAATTTCTTTCTGAGTTAATATCTAAAAAATAATTGAACTTGACTTTTCCAATCACCATTGGAATCATAAGAACCTAACAACTCTAAGTTTGGGTTTGCCTGAAAAGTCAAAATTCCCAAAGGTGAAATATCATCTCTACCTGGAACCGTTTGAAAGGCAAAATTTATCGCATCAGTAATATCAAGCCCTATTTCGGCTACCCAAGCCTCAGAAGAGAATTCCTCGTTAGAAGATGATTGACCATCATTCTCTATATCTAAATTTTCATTGGAAAAAATATTATTTAATGAATCATTATTTTCTATTATCGCTGGATATAGAGATAACTGAAATCTTTCACTAAATGCATCAGCATTATTAAGTTGGGAAATAAATGCTCTATTTATTAAATTTGCAGAGTTACCTCCAATCAAGCCAATTATTTGTGATCTGTTATAACTTGGCGTGCTCCTTAATTGGATTCTTCTATTTTCATCAGCAAAAGACAATTGATCTAAAAATCCTTCATAGGATGCTTCAATTTTGATAAGCCTTGAATTACCAATCCCAAATGATCCCAAACCACTAGAAGTCGCACTTACATCAAGATCACCTAAGATGTTTGCATCCTGATTATTTTCACTTATAGGTATTATAGAATCTGGAACTTTACTAACCAGAGAAAAATTAATAAATGGAACAACGCCACTTCTTGATGCAAATAAAATATAATTATCTTTATTTTTATCAAGTTTAAATGGAGTAGTATAAAGATTAGCTCTACCTTTTTGAAGGTAAATTAGACCTCT
>QCQY01000020.1 GCA_003209475.1 Prochlorococcus sp. AG-459-B06 | reverse complement strand
ATTGTTCCCTCACATAATACTGTGCCTTGATTTAATACTGAAACATTACTATCAAGTCTTCTTATAAATTCCATATCGTGATCTATCACCACTACTGTATTTTCTCCTGATAAAGATTTTAATAAATCAGCCGTAAGATCAGTTTCTTCATCAGTTAAACCAGCAACAGGTTCATCTACTAACATTAAATCTGGCTTCTGTCCTACTAACATGGCTATCTCTAGCCATTGTTTTTGGCCATGTGATAAAGAACCAGCTTTTGAATCAACTTTTTGAGCTAAATTAACAATTTTCAAAAGACGTTCAATCTCATTAAGCTGCTCATCCTTAATAATTTTATTTATAAGGTTTAATGGACTTTTAGGAGTTGTCACCGATATTTCAAGATTTTCTTTAACTGTTAGATTTTCAAAGATTCTTGGACTTTGGAACTTTCGTCCAACTCCAAGTCTGGCTATTTTATACTCCTTTCTACCTACTAAAGATTTCCCTTTAAAAATTACTTCACCTTTTGTCGGCTTAACCTTTCCAGTTATTACATCAAGAAATGTTGTTTTACCTGCGCCGTTTGGTCCTATTACAGCTCTTAATTCTCCTTTCTTTAAATTTAAATTAAGTTGGTTGAGAGCTAAAAAACCCTCGAAACTAACAGTAATATCTATTAAATTTAGAAGATCTTTATTATTCATTATTCCCCTCCTTATTGTTAACTTCTAAGCTTGGATAGGTTTCAATCTTTCTTTTTAAACCAAATCTTTGAAGAAGATTCCTAGGGCCATCTCCTTGAATCCATCCTAAAACTCCCTCTGGCAGAGCTGTTACAACTAAAATAAATAACCCTCCTTGAATAAACATCCAACTAGCAGGTAAAGCTTCACTTACTAAACTTTTTGCGTAGTTGATGAAAACTGCTCCTAGTATTGCTCCCAATAAAGTTCCTCTCCCTCCAACTGCAACCCAGATAACCATTTCTATAGAAAAAGGAACTGTCATAAATTGAGGTGATACTATTCCAGATTGAACGGTATATAAAGCTCCCGAAATTCCGGCAAGACCTCCAGCAATAGAAAATATTATCGTCTTAAATATCACTGGATTGTATCCTGTAAACCTAACTCTTGGTTCATCATCTCGAATTCCTATAAGAATATTGCCAAATCTCCCTTTAACTACCCACTTTGCAAAAAACCATGATGCTATTACTAGTATGGCAGTTACCCAAAAAAATAGTCTTTGCATTGACTCAGAACCTACCATTTGACCAAATAGTTGTGTTACATCTGTTTTTAATCCATTTGTTCCATTGATAAGTTTTTGTTGTCCATTAAAGAAGTTAAAGAATACAAGAAGAGAAGCTTGAGTAAGTATAGAAAAATAAACTCCTTTGATTCTATTCCTGAAAACAAGAAATCCAATTAAACCAGCAACCAATGCTGGAATAATCCATATAGCGAAGAAGGTAAACACAGGCGATCTAAACGGTTCCCAGAAAAAAGGTAATTTTTCAACACCATATAATGCAAAAAACTCAGGAATATTATTTGGAAATTCAGAGGAGCTTGTTATTTGCAAATACATTGCTGCACAATATCCACCCAGTGCAAAAAATATACCTTGTCCAAGACTTAATAAACCTGTATATCCCCAGATAAGATCAACACCAAGTGCAACTATGGATAAGGATAAGTATCTACCTAGAAGGTTTAGTCTAAATACAGGGAGTAGAGTTGGTGCTGCAATAATTAAGGCTATTAATATTATCCAAAATGATAATACTATTTTTTTATCAAATTTAATTCTACTAAATGACATTAGTTTTCAACCATCCTTCCTTTTTGAGGAAATAAACCTGTAGGTTTAAATTGTAAGAAAATGACAATTAGTGCAAATATCATTACTCTTGCCATACTTGTGGTCGCAAAAAAGTTGATTGTGTTTGATAAAGGTAAAGGCATATCTGGCCATATTGATAAGAGCCTTCCAGCTCCAATTAAGTCAGTCATTATTCCTATTCCAAATGAAGCAAGTACTGTTCCTAATAAATTTCCTACTCCTCCCAGCACTACAACCATAAAACAACCAACTATATAGTTTCCGCCAACATTTGGCCCTACAGAACCTAAAAGAGATACTGCTACACCGGCAACTCCTGCTAAGCCAGATCCAATTCCAAAAGTAATTATATCCACTTTTTCAGTAGATATACCAAGACAATCACTCATTTGTCGGTTCTGAGTAACTGCTCTTATACGCATCCCCCAAGCACTTTGATTAAGAAATAATGTTATTGCTATTACAGAGATTAGAGTAATGACAATTATCATTAATCTTGTTTTAGGAAATGCAGTGCCAATAATTTCTACTTGACCTCTCATCCATGAGGGTGCTGTTACATCAACATTTCTAGCGCTTGCTCTACTGAGTTTGCTAACAGAGGATGAGATTACGCTACCTGTCAGGACCCCAGTTAAAGCAGCAAATATCCAAGAACTAAACTTAAAATATTTGAAATTTATTGATTCTTTTATTTTTGAAGGGAATGTTGTTGGTAGGAATAAACCAATTAACAGACTTATAACCAGACCGGTCCCATAAGCTAAAGGTACACTTCTGACAAATTGTTGAAGAATTAAGCTTACACCCCATGTTGCGAGAAGTGTTTCTAGTGGACTTCCATAAAGCTTTCTTATTATAGTTTTTTCAAGAAGAATGCCTACTACTCCACTAACAATAAAAGCAAGGAAAATAGAAACTATTATGTACGAATTGTAGAAAGGTTTTAATATAGGTAATTTGAAAATTAATTGTGTTACGTATGTTGTGTAAGCCCCAAGCATCATAAGTTCTCCATGGGCAAGATTAATTACACCCATAAGACCAAAAACAATTGCCAGACCTAATGCAGCAACAAGTAATACAGATCCGATTGCAACACCATTAAAAAGACTATCTAGAAGTAACTCCAATTTAGAAAAAGAAAATATTTGATTATATAAAATAAAAGGAGGTGTTAACCTCCTTTTATTTTGAAGTATAGGTTTTAATTAGATTAAAGCTTATACTTTTCTCCTTTTGAAGGATCTGTCCAATCGCATGCGAATCCTTTTGAACTTGGATGCTTTTGGTTCCATGCTTGGGGAAGAACAACTCCTGTCTCTTCAAGGATTGTAAATCCACCATCTGCATTAATCTCTCCAATTCTTACTGTTTGAGATAAGTGGTGATTAGGCATAACCTCAACAGGACCTTGTGGAGCATCAAACGTTTGGCCAACAAGGGCTTCCCTTACTGCGTTGTCGTCGAATGTTCCAGCATCTTCAACCGCCTGTTTCCATAAATAAACCATGTTATAGGCTGATTCTTGAGGATCAGCTACAACACGATCAGCCCCCCATCTTTTCTTGAAACTTGCTGCAAATTTCTTAGATGCAGGAGTATCAATTGACATCATGTAATTCCAAGCGCCATAGTGACCTTCAAGGAACTCGGGACCAATTGTACTAATCTCTTCTTCAGCAATTGAATAGTTCATTACATAGTAGCCGCTTGAAGGTGTGATACCCGCATCTTGAATCTGTTTGAAGAATGCGACGTTTTGATCACCATTAAGTGTATTAATGATTATTCCACCTTCAGGAAGCGCCTTTTTGATTTTTGAGATAATTGGAGCAACTTCAGTATTCCCTAATGGAAGGTAATCTTCTCCAACTACTTTACCTCCTAACTGTTTTACCTGAGCTTTTGTGATTGTGTTTGAAGTTCTTGGGAAAACATAATCAGAACCTACAAGGAAGAAATCTCCACCAGCTGCGGGAGAACGCTTATACATGAAATCTGTAGCGGGTTCTGACTGTTGGTTTGGTGTAGCTCCTGTATAGAAAATGTTGTTAGAACATTCTTGAGCTTCATATTGAATTGGGTAGTAAAGGAAAGCATCCTTTGATTCGTAGACTGGTAACATTGCTTTTCTACTTGCAGATGTCCAACCACCAAATACGACAGGAACCCCATCTTGATCAATTAGTTTCTTAGATTTTTCAGCAAAAGTTGGCCAGTCAGATGCACCATCTTCAACTATGTATTCTATTTTGTAACTTTTGCCGCCAACTGTTACACCACCAGCAGCATTTATCTCTTCAATAGCCATTTTTTCAGTATCAACAAGGGTTGATTCAGAAATTGCCATTGTTCCAGATAATGAATGCAAAATACCAACGGTTACTGTGTCGTCGAAACTTCCGGAGGTTCCACCTCCACCGCATGAAGTTGCTGTGACCGCAAGTGAGGCAGTAGCTAATCCTGCCAAAATACGCCTTGAAATTCTCATGAATTAGGATAAATTAGGTAATTGACCCTCATTAGGGGGATAAAGTAAAAGTTATTAACGAGTGAGGATTCGTTTTGTATCAGTCGTAACTTTTTGTTGAATCCAATATATTAGTAATAAACATTTTTCTAGTTTCGATTGTTTGGTATTTGTGATTCTAAAAATTGAATTATCTCTTCAACTCCTATGCCGCTACAAAGGTTGGTAAAAAACCAAGGTTTCCCTTTTCTCATAAATTCCGTATCACTTTTCATAATATTTAAATCTGCACCGACTATATCTGCTAAGTCAATTTTGTTTATTAATAATAAATCTGATCTTGTTATCCCTGGTCCTCCTTTTCTAGGAATTTTGTCTCCAGCAGATACATCAATCACATATATTGATAAATCTACAAGTTCTGGACTAAAACTAGACGCTAAATTATCACCTCCACTTTCTACAAAAACAAAATCTAAAGGATTATATTTATTTTCTAAATCTAAAACTGCATTTTTATTTAAGGAACAATCCTCTCTTATCGCTGTATGAGGACAACCACCTGTCTCTACACCAATAATCCTGCCTTCCTCTAAAACTTTTTTATTTATTAGAAAGTTAGCATCTTCTTTGGTGTAGATGTCATTGGTGACAACTGCTAACTCATAATTTTTTTTCAGGCTTAAGCATAGAGTCTCTACTAATGCAGTTTTTCCTGAACCTACCGGCCCAGCAACCCCTACTCTCAATTTGCTGCTCATAAATTAATTTCTAAAAAGTTTTGTATAAAGGTCATTATGATTTTGTTGTGCCATAGCTAAACCTACATTGCCAAAATAGATGTCATCAATTTCTTTGTCCATAATTTCTTCAGAAACTTTTGAAATTACTGCTAATAAGTCTCTCTGAATTAATTGTGCTTTTGTTGATCCAATAGGAATAATTCTTAATGCTGCACTAATTTGGTTTGCACTCCACGCGTAGAAAAAATTCTCAACCATTTCTAACTTCTTAATTTCAAAACAATAACAAGCCCAACTCCACGCTAATGACCAGGAGCTTTTTTTATTATTTTCATAAAGATACTCAAATCCAAATTCTTTGGTTAAATCAAAGAGAGATTTGGCCATTTGAATTTGTTGTTCTCTCATTTCGAGAGAGTCCTTTGATGAGAGAATCCATTTATCCAAACTCAATAGCTTTTGCAAATTACTTTTTAAATTTTTGCGGTCGTTTATCTCATTAAAAATATCAAAAAATTCTAGTAAAAGTTTCGCATCTAGTCTTATCTGGCCTGTTTTTAGCTCACTTATGATTAATTCTTTTACCGAATTTGAGTCTTTTAAATTTTTATTATGAAGATAACTCTCCATTCCCTCCGAATAACAAAATCCTCCAACTGGCAAGTTAGGACTAATTAATAAATATTTTAATAAGTGACTTTTACTCATGACTATGGGCACCTCTTTCCGGAAAAAACTTTTTCTTGGTATTTTTTACATCAACTTTAAAATTAACAAGCATATTTTTAATAACATAATCACGTTTTGTTAGAAGAATGGCTTCTTCGATTTCTAATTCCACGTGCCTATTTCCGAGATGATAAGCAGTTTTCATAAGCTCAATTTTGGAATTTGAACTTATTTCAATTAAATCTTCTGTTTTGGCAATTATTTCTACATAAAAATTGGACTCATTAGTTGAAAGAATATCTCCATCATTTAATTTGCCTTTTCTAGGTAATTGCAAAATTATTTCTTGATCACAATCAGTTAATCTTTTACCACGTAATATTCTTCTTTCATCTGAACTTAAAGTAAGTTTTAAAATTAAACCTAATTTTGGTTTTTCCTTAATCCAATCAGTTACAACAATTTGTTTATTCATTCTCATAATCAAAATTTTTGGTTACTTTAATTTAGTAATTAAAGAAAACAATTTATGATTAAAACTTCTTGGGAAGGTAATTGTTTCTTAAATTTTTTCAATAATAAGGCAAGTTTAGGAAATGTTGATAAAACAATCTTTAAATCTAAATCAACTTCTCCTTATAAGTTATTGAAGTCAACTCATGATCAAGAGGGCAGATGTATTTTGCCTGTTCTACATACTGCAGGGGGATTAGTAGGAGGAGATTTACTTGATTTTGAAGTAAATCTTGAAAAAAACTCTAAGGTTTTGTTGACTACTTCTTCAGCTCAGAAAGTATATGGATCAGTTGGAAGATCTAAAATCAATCCAAAAGGGATTTTTTCAAAGCAAAAGAATCTCATTAACATACTTGACCATTCTCATTTGGAATACCTCCCCCAAGAAACAATTATCTTTGCAAATGGTTTATATGAGCAAAAGTTTAAAGTATCTATTTCAGAAACTTCAAGTTTTTTATTTACTGATTTAGTAAGACTTGGAAGATCTTCCTCTGGAGAGTCTATTGAGAGTGGAGTTTTTAGGTCTAAATTAGAAATTATGAGAAATAATGATTTATATGATGATTGGGAATATGTTGATCAAATTGAATTATCTAAGGCAAGTTATGTGGCCAAGTCAGGCATGGATTACATGCCTGTTTTTGGATCCTTAATTTGGATTTGCGAAAAAGATTTTTCCAAGTCAAAAATAACTAATCTTGTTGGAAATATAAAAAAGATTTTCAATGAAACTAATAATAATTTATCTATTGGAATGCTTGAAAATGGAATCTCTGTAAGATTTCTAGGGAGTTCATCTCAAGATGCTAGGAAATGTTTTTTTTGTATTTGGAAACAAATTAGGTCTGTTTGTGGATTTTGTGAGCCAAAATATCAAGGTGTATGGCCTTTACAAGATTCTATGAATTATTAATTATGTTCAGAAAGAACCTTTTTTAAGAATTTATAGATTAATTTTTTATTATGCATCTTTCACCTCAAGAAAAGGATAAATTATTGATCTTTTCTGCAGCGCTATTAGCTGAAAGAAGGCTTAGTCGAGGTCTTAAGCTTAATTATCCTGAAACAATTGCTTTTTTGAGTTTTCAAGTTCTTGAAGGAGCTCGAGATGGAAAAAGTGTAAGTCAATTAATGTCAGAGGGAACTACCTGGCTTTCAAAATCACAAGTTATGCAGGGCATTCCTGAAATGGTTGATGAAGTCCAAATAGAAGCAGTTTTCCCTGATGGGACAAAGTTAGTTACTATTCACAATCCGATTAACTAGTTATGAGTAATTTAATTCCTGGCGAAATAATTCCTGAACAAGGTGAAATCGAATTAAATCTTGGTAAGGAAGTTAAAACAGTAAAAGTTTCTAATTCTGGAGATAGACCTGTACAAATTGGATCTCATTATCATTTTTTTGAAGCTAATAAGGCTTTAATTTTTGATCGAGAAATAACACTTGGTACGCGTCTTGACATTCCAGCAGGAACAGCAATTAGATTTGAACCTGGAGATACAACTGATGTCAAATTAGTTCCATATGCAGGTTTAAAAATTGCACATGGTTTTAATTCATTGGTTAACGGTTCTTTAGATACTTAAAATTATGTCCTATAAAATTAAAAGAAATACTTATGCGCAAACTTACGGACCCACTACCGGAGATAGAGTAAGGCTTGCTGATACCGAACTTTTTATAGAAGTAGAAAAGGATTTAACTACATACGGAGATGAAGTTAAATTCGGTGGAGGTAAAGTTATTCGAGATGGGATGGGACAGTCTCAAGTAAGAAGAGCTGATGGAGCTGTAGATACCGTAATAACTAATGCTTTGATAGTAGATTGGTGGGGAATTATTAAGGCTGATGTGGGTATAAAAGATGGAATAATTTTTGAAATTGGTAAGGCTGGTAATCCTGATATCCAAGATAATGTCGATATTGTTATTGGTGCATCAACAGAAGTAATAGCTGGAGAAGGTCATATTCTTACTGCAGGTTCAATAGATACCCATATACATTTTATATGTCCCCAACAAATTGAAACAGCATTAGCTTCTGGAATCACAACTATGTTGGGAGGAGGAACTGGTCCTGCAACTGGCACAAATGCCACTACTTGTACTCCAGGTTCTTTTCATATTTCAAGAATGCTTCAATCTGCAGAAGCATTTCCTATGAATTTAGGTTTTTTTGGAAAAGGAAACTCAACAAATGAGAGCAATCTTATTGATCAGGTTGAAGCTGGTGCTTGCGGATTGAAGCTTCATGAGGATTGGGGAACGACTCCTTCTACCATAAATTCTTGTTTAAATGTTGCAGATAACTTTGATGTTCAAGTTTGTATTCATACCGATACCTTAAATGAGGCAGGCTTTGTTGAAGATACCATCAAAGCTATTGCAGGAAGAACAATTCATACTTTTCACACCGAAGGAGCAGGCGGAGGTCATGCCCCAGATATTATTAAAATTTGTGGAGAAAAAAATGTTCTTCCAAGTAGTACAAATCCAACAAGACCTTATACGAGAAACACATTAGAGGAGCATCTTGATATGCTAATGGTCTGTCATCATTTAGATTCTAAAATTCCAGAAGATATTGCATTCGCTGAATCAAGGATAAGAAGAGAGACCATTGCCGCGGAGGATATCCTACATGACTTAGGCGCCTTTTCGATTATCGCTAGTGACTCTCAAGCTATGGGAAGAGTTGGGGAAGTAATAACAAGAACTTTTCAAACTGCCCATAAAATGAAAGTTCAAAGAGGACCTCTATCAGAGGATTCTGATAGGAACGATAATTACAGAGTAAAGAGATATATCTCTAAAGTTACAATTAATCCTGCCATAGCGCATGGTATCAATAATTATGTTGGATCTATAGAAAAGGGAAAAATTGCAGACTTAGTTTTGTGGAATCCTTCCTTTTTTGCAGTAAAGCCTGAATTAGTTGTTAAAGGAGGATCTATAGTTTGGTCCCAAATGGGTGATGCAAATGCTTCAATTCCTACTCCAGGTCCTGTACATGGTCGACCTATGTTTGCAAGTTTCGGCCTATCTCTAATTAAGAGTTCTTTTACCTTTTTAAGTAAAAATTCAATTGATCAAAATATTCCAAATAAATTAGGCTTACAAAAGAAATGTATTGCCGTAGAAAATACCAGAAATATCAATAAATCAAACTTAAAACTTAATAATAAACTACCAAATATTTCAGTTGATCCTCAAACTTATGAAGTTTTTTCTGATGGAGAACTTCTTACCTGTGAACCACTTGATGAAGTCCCAATGGCTCAGAGGTATTTTTTGCTTTAAAAGTTTTTAATTAATTCTTTTTCACTTGTCTTTATGTCTTTTGACCCGGCAATAGCTAAATCTTCTTGCAGTTTGTTTTCACAAGATAGAACTCTTGACCAACTTGGTAATTGCAGTGTCGTAGGACAAGCCAGATAATCTTCTGTAGCAGGTCTTAATAGTTTCGCAAATTTTTGTACTGATAATTCTTCTTCGTGTCTATCGTATGGAAGTTGATTAACTGCTGAATCTAATCCAAACTGTTTTACCCGATCTTCTCCAACTCTTTTGTAGAGAACTTCTAATGTTGCTAATTGAGTGCTAGTTAAGGTCTCGGCTTGATGTTCCATGAGACCTCTTAAAACACTTGAAAGTATTTCTGTACACATTTTTTGCAATCCTTCTTTAGAAGAATCTCCAATATTCTTATGTTTATGATCAAATAAACCTAGGTCAACCTGGGCTATTTTGGAGGTTCTTACGTTTCTATAAACCTCTGATAATAAACCTATCTCTAAACCCCAGTCACAAGGTATTCTTAAATTCATAGCAAGGTCTTTGGTAAAAGCAAACTCACCTGCTAATGGATATCTAAATGATTGAAGATATTGTAAAAACGGACCCTTACCAACTAACTGCTCAAGACTTGCTAATAAAGGACCCACGAATAATCTTGTTGCTCTACCTTGCAATTGATTTGTTTCTAGGGATAACCTACTGTAAAAAGCCTTTACATATGATATTCCATATGATTCGTCCAGAAGTGGAAGTATCATTTTTGAAGGATATAAAGGACTAAAAGTTCTTATATCAGCATCAAAAAGAGCAACAACTTCTGATTTTCTAGTCGCAACTCCTATGCCTTGCCATACAGCCCATCCTTTACCTGGAGTTCCCAAAAGTTCTAACCCATTTTTTTCTTGGCTTTTTAACAGTTCGATTACAGAGGGAGAATTAGTCCATTGAACGTGAACTGGGAATGGCATTGAGTCAAAAAATGATTTTGCTGCCTTAACTTGTTCAACAGTTTTTGCAGAGAGAGCTATTACTAATTCATTTAAGCCTGTAAGATTTTTTAAAACTTCTCTTATATCTTTTAATGCTGGACGTTCAAATTCTTCATATAAGCAAGGTATTAAAATGCTAGTTGATCTTTTTTTAAGACTTTTGTTTAATTCTTTAAGTAAATTTCCTGTAACTCCATATTCATGAATTGTTGTGATTAAACCTTGTTGAAAGTCCATTTTCTAATTGATGTGCAGAATGGTATTAATACTTCGATGATTTTTTCAAAGTGAAGCAAATTGATTCAAAGAAAAAATTAGATAGATCAAAAATTGATAAATTGTTAAAAACAATTTATTCAAATCATACTACAGAAGAAATTAATTTTATTGCAAATCAATTATTACAGATTTTAGATGATTTCTCAGAGAAATCTGCTTATGAAGAAATAAGAGATAAGGAAAGGTGGAATGAAACTCATTCGGTTTTGATAACTTATGCAGATAGTATTTATAAAAATGGCGAGGCAACATTAATAACTCTTAGGAAGTTGTTAAATAAACATTTTGGCAGTCTTTCTAAAGTTGTACATATTCTCCCTTTCCTGAGATCCACAAGCGATGGAGGTTTCGCAGTCTCAAGCTATGATTCCTTAGAAGAAAAATTTGGTGGTTGGGATGATCTCAAAAGGATTTCAAAAAATCATGATTTGATGGCTGATTTAGTACTAAACCATGTCTCATCATCTCACCCATGGGTTCAACAATTTATTAAATCCCAAGAACCGGGTATATCAAATGTTTTTTCACCGAAACAAAATCTTGACTGGTCAAATGTAGTTAGGCCTAGAAGTTCCTCTTTGTTTTCTCAAATAAATACTGATGATGGCCCTAAACAAGTTTGGACAACTTTTGGTCCAGATCAAATTGATTTGAATTGGCATAATCCAAAAATGACTCTTGAGTTCTTAAATTTAATTATTACTTATTTATCTAATGGAATTAAATGGTTAAGGCTTGATGCTGTAGGTTTTATTTGGAAGGAATCAGGGACTACATGCTTACATTTACCTAAAGCCCATTCAATTGTGAAACTCTTAAGAGTTCTTTTAAATAATCTTCTTGATGAGGGAGTTTTAATAACTGAAACTAATGTTCCTCAGAAGGAAAATCTATCTTATCTGATTCCTGATGATGAAGCCCATATGGCATATAATTTCCCATTGCCTCCTCTTCTCCTAGAGGCAATTATTACTTCAAGAGCTGATATTCTAAACTCATGGATTTTTGATTGGCCCATATTATCTGAAGATACTACTTTATTTAATTTCAGTGCATCGCACGATGGTGTTGGGCTTCGAGCTCTTGAGGGTTTAATGAATGAGCAGAGAATCAAAGATTTATTAATTAATTGTGAGAAAAGAGGCGGATTAGTAAGTCATAGACGTTTATCAAATGGTGATGATAAACCTTATGAATTGAATATTAGTTGGTGGAGTGCAATGGAAGACTCCAGTAGAGACGCTAAAAGATTTCAATATGAGAGATTTATTTTGAGTCAATTATTAGTAATGGCTCTGAAAGGTGTCCCTGCATTTTATTTACCAGCATTACTAGCTTCAGAAAATGATATCAAAAGTTTTTCTATGACAGGTCAAAGAAGAGATCTGAACAGAGAAAAGTTTAAATCTGAAAATCTTTCAGCCGTTTTAAATAATCCTGAATCTAATGCTAATAAAAACTTAAAATATCTTCGTAATGCTATGGATGTCAGATCAGAATTAAAGCAATTTCACCCTTGTTCACAAATGAAATGTTTGTCCAAAGGTAGAAGTGATATTGTTGTAATTAAAAGAGGTAAAGGTCTTGAGTCTGTTTTTGCAATCCATAATATGACTGAAAATAAAATTAATTATCAATTGAATGATAATGATCTACCAAAAATAATTGATAATGATTTCAATACCCATGATTTCTTAACATCCACTAAATACAATTTCAAAAATATTAGTCTTGATCCTTTTCAAGTAATTTGGCTTAGTGCTTTATAAAAATGATAGAAAATTCTTCTATTTGGGTAGTTAGTGATGTAGATGGTACTTTAATGGATCACTCATATGATTTATCACCTGCTAAAGAAACTATAAAAAAACTAAAAAAACTATCTATACCCGTAATTCTTTGTACAAGCAAAACTGCTTCCGAAGTGAAGGTTATTAGAAAGGAACTTAAATTGACGGATCCTTATATTGTTGAGAATGGTGCGGCAATATATGGTGAATCTCTTAAAAGAGTAAATGGAGAAATTATTCTTGGAATAAGATACGAATCTCTTGAAGAAATCTTAAATTTTATTTCTAAAGAAATTGATTACAAACTTACTCCTCTTAATAATCTCACTGATCAAGAAGCCACTCAGCTTACAGGTTTAGAAGGCAATTCATTGAACTTAATGCGAGATAGACACTGGAGCATGCCTTTTTTAAATCCGCCAAGTTATTTAGAAGAGAAAATTAATATCTGTTGTAATCAATTCAATGTTGATATTTTTAAGGGAAATAGAATGAGTCACTTATTATCTACAAAATCGAATAAAGGTAAAGCAATAAATGCTCTTAAAGAATATTCAAATGTTCAAAATATTGAAATTATAGGTTTAGGCGATTCTCCAAATGATTTGCCTCTACTTTTAAACTCAGATATTAAAATCGTTATTCCTGGAATAGATGGACCTAACTTGAATTTACTAAATCAATTAAAAGATTTGGAATTTACTTTGGCTTCTGAACCAAATGGATATGGTTGGAAAAATGAAATCAATAAATTGATAAATAAGCGGGAACTAATTTAGAAAGATGAAAGATTTAGATATTAATTTTCCTCTTGATAAATTTGAAAAATTAATTATTGATATTGGTTGGGAATCCTTGGATGATTGGTTCAATTTTTGGAATAACAAAAGAAACATTCTTTCAATTGACCAATATTGGAACAATAAAGTAAATGATGATTGGATTTGGGGTTTAGCTTTACCTCTTTTATCTCAGGCTTATAAATTTCAAAATAATTTTTCTGATAGAAAAATTATTGGAATCTCAGCTTTACCTGGTACAGGTAAAACAACACTAGGTAAATGGCTCGAAGCTATATCCTTAAAATTAAATTTCAAAATTGCGGTTATTTCTATTGATGACTTTTATCTCCCATCAAATGAAATGAAATTAGCAATTAAGAATAACCCTTGGAATGTTTCCAGAGGGTTTCCTGGTAGTCACTCAGTAAAATTAATGCATGAAAAATTATTAAATTGGAAGATAAATGGAGAATTAAATGTACCAGTTTTCGATAAATCTTTAAGAAATGGTTTAGGAGATAGATCTCATTGGAGATTAGATAATCCTGATTTATTAATTCTTGAAGGATGGTTTTTGGGAATAAAACCTTATTCTATTGACATAAATGATCGACCCATAAATACAACAAATTTGAGTTTTCATGAATCATCTTATGTATTAAAAATTCAGAAAAACCTAAACAAATATTTAGATACTTGGACTTTAATAGACAATATTTGGCACTTAAAGCCCTTGAAGATTGAATATATGAATATATGGAAAAAAAATCAGGAAAAAGAAATGTTTTTACAAAAAGGTAACGCCCTTAAAGATAAAAAATTATCTAATTTTTTGAGAATGCTTAATGTCTCAATTCCTCATAAAAGTTTTGATTTTATAAAATCCTACGCGCTTTTATTAATTGATCAAGAAAGAAATTTAGTTGAGGCTGGATTGAATTATAATATTTTCTAAATTTCTTTTTTTTCAGTAATTTTTTATACATTTTTCTCGGCTCTTCATAGTGTTTAATTATAATTATTTTGCTAGTTAAGGATGGTTGAGTTTTCTTACAAAAATGAAGGCTGTAGGATGGTTGTCTTGAGATGTATTGGTCCATCAAATTTTTTCCTTGAGAGAGTTTTATTTCCAACTGACATTCTTACTTTTATGGCCCCAAATGATTCAAGAGTCGAAATCTGGGGAAATGAATTATATGGCCCCAAGTTGGAAGAGAGAATAAGAATTTCTGCTGATAATGAAGATTCGACTTTAGTGGCATAGAACAGTTATTAACTAATTGTCTTCGAGTCAAAATTTTTTACAAATACCTATTTTTTATTGATATTATCAAACTAGTTTTAGTATTATAAATGTATTATTTTTCTTCTTTTGCAATAGGAGGTTTCGTTCCTTCTGCAGCCGTCGCTGGAGTTTTACTTTTAGTTGGGTTAGGGGCCTTCTTTTATCTTGGTATTAAAGGACCCACAGATTATTAAACATGAGTTAATGAACAAATTTTAATTCTTCATAACCTTCTTGAATAAGTGACACTATGGATTTAACAACTACTTTATTTATATTAAGCTTACCTTTCGTTCTGTTAACGATTTATTTTGGGACAAAAAATGATTTTTACGAGAGTGAAAACTACAAAGGTGATGGTTGTGCTCACGATGTTAAGAGGTAACTTTATTATTAGTCACCTCTAAATACACAGGTCCATCTACTATCAAATTGCCAAACAGGTTTGTATATTTCATTAGTAATTTTTTCGCCTGCCTTTTTACAATTATCTAGATCTTTCATTGGAATAGAATGTAAGGAAGGACTTGTTATTCCACTAACCTCTGGCCTTCCTCCAGGCCCTTGTCTATAAGTTCCAATTATTAACCAATATTTAGCTTTCGCAGAACCAGAAAAGATTAAGGAAAAAAGAAAAAATAATATTAAAATAGATTTTTTTTTCATTTTTCCATACTAGCTTTTAATTTTTAAATGTAAATTGCTATTAATTAATTAGGTAATTTAATAATTTTTGGAATATTTAAAATTTGTTTTATATGGATTAATTCAAGGGTTTACAGAATTTATTCCTGTAAGTAGTACAGCTCATTTAAAAATTATATCTCTTTTTTTAGGTATTGATGATCCTGGAGCATCTGTGTCCGCTACTATTCAATTTGGAAGTGTTCTAGCCATAGCTTGGTATTTTAGGAATGATATTTTTAATTTCAGAAGTCAATCTTCCAAAAAATTTCTTGAATATCTCTTACATGAAAGATTATTAAGATCTATTTTAATTGGTACCATACCAATTTTTTTGCTTGGTGGAAGTATAAAAATATTTATTCCTTCTTTTTTTGAAAATGTTCTTCGTTCAAATTTATCAATAGCATTGGTCTCATTTTTAATGTCTTTTTTTATGTACTTGGCAGATAGTACGAAAAGAGGTTCTATTAATATTAAAAATCATAATTATTCAAATAGTTTTTTAATAGGTTTCTTTCAAGCATTTGCAATTTTTCCTGGTGTTTCAAGATCGGGAGTCACTATCTCTAGCGCTCTAATATCAGGATGGGAAAGAGGCGATGCTGCGAAATTTTCTTTTCTTTTAGGGATGCCAGCTATTTCTCTTGCTGCGATTGTTGAGTTTATTTCTTCTTTTAATGATTTTTTTTCATTAGGTTTCACCCCTCTTTTTGTTGGTCTTATTACGACATTTTTGTCCTCTTTATTAGCTATAGATTTCTTATTAAAGTATTTTTCTTCAAATGGGTTGAAAATATTTATTATCTATCGTGTAATTTTTGGTGTTGCAATTCTTTTGAATTAATAGTTGGATGTGAAAAAAAATTTTTTACAATTGTGTTAGGGTTTTAAAAAAATCTTTCAAATGAACATTTTTATATCTTTCCAATTAGGTGAAGTGGAAGTTTCAAATCTTACTATATTGGTTTTAGCCTTTTTTTCTTCTTTTACATTCATAGCAGTAGGAATAAGTTCATATAAACTATACAAATCTCTTATAAATGAAGACGATAGGTAATCGGAACGGCGGGATTTGAACCCACGACCCCCACTACCCCAAAGTGGTGCGCTACCAAACTGCGCTACGCCCCGTTTCTTTACTATAAAGATTAGATTAATTTAAATGTTATTCTTTATAGGATTGTTATCAGATCTCAATACACACTTGTCAACTTCCCAATTAAAGTTATCCCATATATGGTCTTCTAATTTATAATTGCTTCCAGTAAAAACTCCTAACTTTACTTTTGTAGGTGAAGCGGAACAATACTGCCTGCTTCCAGCTGATGCAAGATATTGTTGATGATATTGTTCCGCATAAAAATATGAATTGATCATTTTTATTTCCGTTTCAATTAAACCAAAATTTTTTTTGCTTAGTTCTGTTTGATATTGTTCTTTACTGGCTAATATGGTTTTAATATTATTTTCATTTGTGTAGTATATTGCTGATCTATATTGGGTTCCCAAATCATTACCTTGTCTGTTTTTTTGAGTAGGGTCATGAGATTCCCAAAACATTTTTAATAAATCACTTACATCTATTTTCCTTTTATCCCATATAATTCTTACAACTTCTGAATGACCAGTTAAGCCGGAACATACTTCAAAATAAGTTGGATTGTTTTTTTCTCCTCCAGCATAACCTACAGATGTTGTGAGAACTCCAGGAAGTTTCCAAAAACATTTTTCAGCTCCCCAGAAACAACCACATCCAAAAATTATTTCATCTTCTTCCGCATTAGGAACTTTTTTGATATCTGTTTTTAATATTCTATGTAATGAATAAGCATCATTAGTTAAATTTACCTTCTCATTATTCATAATGTTTTTCAGGAATTTAAACATAATTCAAACATCATAAGTAAAAAAAACTAATTTTAGCTCTTAACAACTCTAGTAGCTAGTTCTCTTTCCCAAAGTTGTTTATATAGCCCATTCACTTTTACTAAATCTTTATGAGCACCTTCTTGTACTATTTCTCCTTTATCCATTACTAAAACCCTATCGCAGGTAGCTGAAACAGAAAGTTGGTGACTAATCATTATGATTGTTTTATTACTTCTGTCACTCATTTCATCTATTATTCTTGCTGCTGTTTTATTATCTACGCTTGCTAAAGCATCATCAAGAACAACAACAGGAGAATTAACAAGTAGTGCTCTTCCTAGTGCAGTTCTTTGCCTTTGCCCACCACTTAATGTAATACCTCTTTCACCAACAATAGTTTTAAACCTTTGTGGAAAACTATTGATATCATCAATTAATCCAGCTTTTGTAGCACTTTCTTTAACTAAA
>QCQY01000019.1 GCA_003209475.1 Prochlorococcus sp. AG-459-B06 | reverse complement strand
TATCATGACTGGTGTAATTTTATTTGCTGTTGATTGCTGTGGGTTCGCAGGCATTCCCTGACTTGATAAAACTTGAGAGAGAAGTAACGTTAATCCAAAGGCACCTACTAATGCAGCAATATCCCAGTTAATTGCCCCATCTACATAAAAACCAACTTGACCTAGAGCTTTAATGAACAAAAAACCACTTTTTGCAGCTAGACCAGGGATTTTCGCCTCGATTGTTGCATCACCAGGTTTAATAGCTGTTACTGTACCGTCTTGGGAAACTTTAAGGTTTTCAGATCCTTTAGAAACCTTCCAAGTGGGGATGAATTTAGAACCGTTGTCATATTTAGATAAAACTTCCGAGTAGCTATTGCCATTTGTTGTTTGTAAATTTACTTTTATGGATTCTTCTGTTCCTAATTTTGTTCCACTAGGGATAGTTGCTACTACAGGAAAATGTGATTTTTCTGTAATAAATATTGAGTGCCGAGGGGATTTATAAGGTTTTGGATCAATGGATGCAATTTGATCCTGTGGGACGACCTTGAGATTTATGTTGTAAGGGACATCAGCGAATGGAGAGCCTCTTAGGGTCGCAAACAATGCAAATAGCACGGGCATTTGGACTATCAAGGGAAGGCAACCTGCGAGGGGACTGCCAAATTCATTCATTAATTTTCCAAGTTCTTCTTGCTGTTTCTTTGGATCACCTGAAAACTTAGATTTTATTTCTGCTTGCCTTTTTTGCATTACTGGTTGGGCAATCTTCATCCGCCTTGCGCTTCTAATGGAACCAGCGCTTAGAGGAAAAAGTGCAATTCTAATTACGACTGTCAATGCAACAATCGCTAAACCATAACTAGGGACTAAACCGTAGAAAAAATCTAGAATCGGGATAAGTAGTTTTTCAGAAATGAACCCTATCACGATATTAAAGAGAGTGTAATTTTACTTGACATTTTATTTTACAGGAAAAAAAGATTTTTGTAATTAATTTATTTAGGATTTAGTAGCAAATCCTTCTACCTCTTTGAGATTTAGTATTTGTGATCTTGTATTTATATTTTCTTCAATAAATTTTTGTTTTTCTCTGAATAAAGGTAATGATTTCATTTCAACCTTTGATCCATCGTTAAGTATAAGAACCATGTCACCATATGAACCAAAACCCCTTGGAATAGATCTGGTTTCTTCAATGTTGCTTAATGAGACTTGTGTTTTGTTTTTACCAAACCAGCCACCATCAATTGTAATTTTTTTGTTTGTAATTTTATATCTCAACCACAATGCTCTAACTATTGCGGCAAAGGTAAATGGCAAACCTAGTATAGTTATTCCTGCTAGTAGATTTATTATTAAATCACTTTTAGCAGGACCACCTTCATAAAAGGTTTCTTCATTCATGTTAATCATTTGATTAGACGAGATTTGAACATTAAGTTTTGAAATTCCTCCAAAAGTCTACTTTTATCATTGCAGAAATCCCCAATTCTAAGGTTAACAAGTAACCAATAAGGTTTGTGGTTATTAATTTTTTGAATGTTTGTTATTAACCACTCTTGCAGAATTCTTCTTAATTTATTTCTTTCTACAGCTTTTTTCGAAACTTTTTTGCTAATAGCAATTGCTACCCTAAAATTGTTTGAAGTATTTGTGAATTTATGGGTTAAGAGTATTGCGGGATTTGATCTTGCAACTTTAAATGTCATTAATTTCCCATGATATGTCATGGAATTTTTATGAATGTAATTAAAAGTCCTGTGACCTTTTAAACGCATATCCTTAGGTAAGGCCATTTAAATTAGAATTTATACAGCTATTCTTTCTCTACCTTTTTGTCTTCTGCTTTTAATAACTCTTCTACCTGTATGAGAACGCATTCTTACTCTAAAACCTGATACACGTTTTCTTTTTCTTGAAGTTCCGCCAAAAGTTCTTTTAGTCATTTGTTTAATTATCCTTATTTAATTTATCATTTAATCGATCACTATAGTCCAGCTTCCCAAGTAACTTGAAAATGATTTCCCTTTAGGTTGCCCAAATGAATGAAATTGAAACAAACCTGATTTTTTAGGATTAACGATTTTAAAGACAATTGCATAACTTTCTTTGTTAGAGGGAATTGGGCTATAGGGGTAAATATCTAATGAACGTAAGCCTGATTCATCAGTCTTGATTTCGAAATCAGCTGGAATGTCTTCTAAACATTTAGTTCTACCCTCAAAACCACCTATTTTTACTTTGCAAAAACTAATTTTTTCATTATTTAGAGTGGATTTAAAGGTCTTAGGAATTGCTAGATTAATTTTTAAAAGATCAGTTCTTCTATCAGATGGTCTTAAGAAAAAATAAATGGTATTTCTAAATCTCTTTTTATTTTCTTTTTGAAACCACTTTAATCTTCTATAACTATCGTCTTGATCCCACTGGAATTCTAACCCTGCTTTAACAGCTTGGATGTTATAAAAAGGAGTTAAAACTAAAATTGTAGGGATTATAAAAAATCTTAAAATTTTAAGATTTAAAGAAAGCTTCTTTGAGATTTTTAACATTAAGGGAACGGAATTTAAAGGTTAAGTTCGTGCTATTCAAATTTAAAGCAGAAAAATAATTTCACTAAGGTTAACATCTATCTGTCCTTAATTTTGCAGCGCCTTTTAAATAAGGGTGCTTTATTGCATAATTTGGGGGCAATAAAACTTGAGCCATTATTCTTATACAAAAATCAACATCATTGAATACGTGCATTTGCTGGCAGTCTAAAAAGGCAACTGAATCAAGTCCATTAAATTTCCTTGCAATTGATGCGGGGAAACATGCATTTAAATCTTTTGTCGCTGTGAATGTAATGGATAATATGTTCGTCTTAATTAGATTGTTTCGTGAAATCAATTCATCAATTAATTCCACTACGGCAACTTCTATTTCACTAATAGAATTCCCAGATGCTGTTGTAGCTCCACGAATAAATGTAATTTTATAATCAACTTTCATTTTTTCATACATATCAATCTAAGGCTTGTATAACCAAAGTACTTTATTAGATGAGTCAAACTCAAAAAAGATATTATTGATAATTTTCTCAATCATTCTACTTCCTGGAATTAGTCCAAGAATTTTTTTCTTTTTCTTCCCAAATGTTAAAGGCTGAATTTTAGGATCAATATTAACCATTTCTGCAGCTAGCTCCCTTGCAATAAATTCATCTCCAACCTTATCAACAAGACCAAGTTCGAGTGCTTGTGTTCCAGTGAATATTCTTCCATCAGAAAATTTTCTTACTTCTTCGACAGGTAAATTCCTCCCTTCAGCAACAGCTTCAGTGAATTGTTTGTAACTTTCATCTATAAGACCTTGGAGTAGAGCTCTCCCCTCCTCACTTAGAGGTTTATCTGGAGAAAGTATGTCCTTAAATACACCGCTTTTAACAGTCTCAAATTTAATGCCGATTTTATCTAATAATTCAGATAAATTATTTCCTCTTATAATCACACCAATAGATCCAGTAATTGTGCCTGGATTAGCAACTATTTTGTCAGATGCAACACCAATGTAAACACCTCCTGATGCTGAGATGTTCCCAAAACTAGCAATGACTTTACATCCTTTATCTTTAAGTCTTTTAATAGCAGAGTATATTTCTTGGCTATCCCCAACAGTACCCCCTGGTGAATCAATTCTCACGATTAAGGCAGGAAATTCTCTATCCTCAACTTGTTTAAGAGCTTTAAGGACTGAAACTCTTGTTGAACTTGTAATAGGCTCATCAATTACTATACGAGCTATTCTTTTTTTTGACTTTCGTCTAAAAGGCCAAATCATTCTTTTAAGGTAAATTCATAAAACTACTTTAAAAAGACTATCAGCAGACCTAATGAATTCAATCCTAAATTGGTTTTTAATGATACTCCCTTTTGCACTTTGGGGTACTTCAATGGCGGCAATGACTCCTTTAGTATCTAGTGCTGGTCCTGAGTTTGTGGCTTCTTTAAGATTACTTCCTGCAGGGCTTCTTGTTCTAATAACAACATATTTGTTTAAAAGAGATTTAAAAATTTATAGGTGCGATTTGAAGTGGTTTTTTGTTTTTACGATTGTAGATGCCACTTTTTTTCAGTTGTTTTTAACTTATGGTATTGAAAAAACTGGAGCAGGTTTAGGTTCTGTCTTAATTGATTCTCAACCGCTTTTGGTAGCTATTTTAGCGAGGGCAATTTTTGGGAATTTAATTAATCCAATAGGATGGCTAGGACTACTTTTTGGCTTGGGAGGAATAGTATTTTTAGGAGTTCCACAAGAATTTTTAGGGAATTGGTGGCTGATGTCTGATAAGTCTATAAGTAATGTTGCTTTTAACTTTGGAGAACTTTGGATGCTTGCAGCTTCTCTCGCTATGGCATTAGGAACAATTTTAATTAGATTCACTTGTACTAAAAGTGATCCAGTAGCAGTTACAGGTTGGCATATGGTTTTAGGGAGTTTGCCCTTAATTATTAAGCATTGCTTACAATCGAATTTCACAATAATTCCAGATTGGTCAATATTTGATTGGGGACTTATGTCATTTGCAAGTATTTTTGGAGGAGCAATAGCGTATGGTTTGTTTTTCTACTTTGCTAATAATAAAGAAATAACTGGATTTAGCACTCTTGCATTTTTAACACCTGTATTTGCTCTTCTTAGTGGAGGTGTTTGGTTAGATGAAAGACTCACTATTGTGCAGTGGATAGGAGTGGTGTTTGTGCTTATCTCAGTATTTTTTGTTAGCCAGAGAAAGAGTTTATGGGAAAATAAACTTTCTGATACTACTATTTAATTAGTTTATTTTTGTAAAAAGGCTAATAATGCGTATAGTTTTGATTAGTACTCCAATAGGGTTTTTAGGGAGTGGTAAAGGTGGTGGAGTTGAATTAACTTTAAATTCTTTAGTTTCAGGTTTAATTTCTTTAGGTCATACTGTTGAGGTTGTAGCTCCACAAAATTCTAAGTTACATGAAAGTAATTTAAAAGCAAAATTACATTTTGTAGAAGGTGAAGATCAAATTAGTTGGCAGCATCAAAATTATAATTCTCCCGTAAGTATCCCAGACAATTCTCTTTTAGCAGGAATGCTCGAAAAGGGATTAGATATCGCTAAACATGCAGATGTATTGTTGAACATGGCCTATGATTGGTTGCCTATCTGGATGACTTTAAATTTAGAGATACCCATTGCACATATTATTAGTATGGGTTCTGAAAGTTCAGTAATTAGTAATTTAATCTCTAAGGTATATGCTAAATATCCAAATAATTTTGCTTTTCATTCGAAAATGCAAGCTAATGATTATCCATTCATAAAAAAACCAACAATTATTGGTAATGGGTTTAATTTAGATAATTATATTTTTCAAGATTCAGTGAAGGGACCCCTGGCATGGGTTGGAAGAGTGGCTCCGGAGAAAGGTTTGGAGGATGCAGTTTATGTAGCTAATCAACTTGGCGAAAAATTAAAAGTTTGGGGATTTATAGAAGATGAGATATATGCTTCAAAGATAGAAAAATCATTCCCTGCAGGAGCTATAGATTGGATGGGGTTTTTATCAACCGATCAATTACAAAAAGAACTTGGTAAATGCAGAGGGTTGCTAAATACTCCGAAATGGAATGAGGCATATGGGAACGTTATTGTTGAAGCTTTAGCCTGTGGGGTGCCTGTTGTAGCTTATAAAAGGGGGGGACCTAGTGAAATTATTCAGCATGGCCAAACAGGTTATCTTGCTGATCCTGATGATAAAAAAAATATGCTTTCTTATGTAGAGATTATTGAAAAAATAAAGCGTCAGAAATGTAGAGAATGGGTAGAAAAAAATGCCTCCGCAGATATATTTGCTAACAAGGTTGTGAACTGGCTTAATAAGGTAATGCATGAATATAAATAATATTTAATGACTCTTCTTAACTCAAAAAAAAGGCTTATAACCTCATTGATAGTTTTAGTTTGTGGGATCATTATATTTATCTTAGGGTTAGGCACTACAGGATTGGTGGATGAAACACCCCCTTTATTTGCTGCTGCAGCACGCGCAATGAGTGAATCTGGTGATTGGTTAACTCCAAAAGTCAATGGAATATTCCGATTTGATAAACCTCCACTGATATATTGGCTAATGGGTTTTTTTTACTCATTACCGAAAAACGAGATTTGGGATAGTTTCGGGACACTCTCAGCACGACTCCCTTCAGCTTTGGGATCATTATTCTTAATGTTGATGATTGGAGATACTTTATTTTGTTGGCCTCAGAAGGGTGATAGGCAATTTCTCACTCCAATAGTCGCATCATTAGGCTTTGCTTTGTCTCCACTAATTATTATCTGGAGTAGAACTGCGGTTAGTGATGCCCTTTTAACAGGAACCTTAGGGATTAGCCTGCTTTTGTTTTGGAGAAGAATGGCAAGTGAAGGTGATGATCAATGCATTTCAGCCTGGGTATTTTTAGGGTTTGCAATTTTAACTAAAGGACCTGTCGCATTTGTTTTGGCATTATTGACTATTACGTCTTTCTTGTTAAGTCAGAAGAATTGGATAACGTTGCTCCGTAAGATAAATCCTAAGAAAGGTTTTTTAATAACAATACTAATAAGTGTTCCATGGTATGTTTTAGAACTTATAAAAGAGGGAAAGCCTTTTTGGGATAATTTTTTCGGTTACCATAATTTTCAAAGATATACCTCAGTTGTAAACAATCATGCTGAACCATTCTGGTTTTTTCCTTACATAATGATATTGGCTTCATTACCATTCACCCCTTTTTTATATCACGGAGTATTTAAGGCCTTTAAGGATTTCTTGAAAAATTCAAAAGGAAGTTGCAATATCACTGACACTCTTTATACCTATTCTCTATGTTGGTTAACATCTGTTCTAATCTTCTTTAGTCTTTCCGCTACAAAACTACCAAGCTATTGGCTTCCAGCAATTCCAGCGGCGGCGTTATTAACAAGTAATAGCTTTATAAGCTTAAAAAATATAAATAAAAGTTATTTATTTTTCTGGATTTTTAATATTTTGGTTTTGTTTGGCTTCTCAGTAGCGTTCTTTTTCTCCAATATTTGGTTGAGTGCAATTAATGATCCCGAAATGCCTAATCTTGCATCAGAACTTGTAAGCTCTGGGATTATTTCCAAAGCTAAATTGTTCTTCTCTTCATTTACCCTTCTCGCAATAATCTTATTTTCTTTGAAATCTAGAAATATCCTTCTTTATCTTCAAATTTTACTTTTAGTTGGACAATCTTATTTGATGTCGCCAATTAGAAAATTAGCAGATACTTCAAGGCAATTACCTTTAAGGAATATTTCAAAATTAATTTTAGATATTCGTGAGGGAAGAGAAACTTTAGCAATGATTGGAATAAGAAAACCTTCATTACATTTTTATTCGAGACAAATAGTTTTTTATGAACCAGACACTGAAGAGGGATTAATTAATCTGTCAGAAAGGCTAAATACTGATAGGAGAGAGAATTATGAGGATCAACCCGATTATGAATATAAATCCCTATTGGTCGTGATAGATGAATACTCTACCCGCCGACAGCAATGGTCAAAAATTAATCATCAAAAATTGGGCAAATTTGGGATTTATAATTTATGGCGAATTCAAAAAAGTGATTTAAATAAGTATTCGAGATTTTTAGTTAAAAGTGGATATAAATCTGACTGGGAAAATAGAAAAGTTGAAAAATTTTAACAAAGTCTTTTTTTAAGAAGAGCATTTTTTAAATCATCAATGCTGCACTTGCTTGGGATATTAATTTTATTTAAATCTTCCATTAATTCGAGATCAATGACAGAATCTTCGGCTAAAAAACTAAAAACTTCATTGATGCTTATTCCCATATCTTGAGCCATCTCTGAGATTAGCCTTAGTGTATCCCTCCTCACAGAAATCCTTAGATCTAAAGGGATATATTCATTTTCAGGATTTGCTGACTTCATAACCTAAATCTTAAGACATTATTTAGTTATCAGGATATAATCTTTACAATATTCATCAATCATGCATTTATTAATAACTTTCATTTAAGTTGTAGGAATAAATAAATTCATAAATATTTTTAATAAAGGAATTGTAATTATTGAAATTAAGGTTGTAGTAAAAAGAATTTTTGAAGCTATTTTTTGTTTCACACCATAAGCCTCTGCCATTAATATTGTGGATATTGCAGTAGGGGTTGCGGCCTGAAGAATAACTGCAGATGATTGATAGAAGTTTAAATTTAAGAATTTGCATATTAAAAAAAGAATAAAGGGAAGAATAAATAACTTTAATAAAATTGAAAATTTTATTTCTTCATTTAATTCCAAAATCCTCTCATTTTGATTTGTGATTATTCCTAGCCTTGTCCCCACAATTATTATTGCCAAAGCAATAACTATTCTTGCAGGAATCCAAAGATAATTTCCTAAAATTTCATCTATTTGAAAAAGATATGCAATAAGTACACCAATAATCCCTCTTGATGCAGGACTATTTATCAATGCATTTAGTAGTCCTTTGATGTTCGGGATATTATTACTTTTAGATCTTTCTTGAAGAAAAAAAGGTCCAAATATCCAAGCGAAAAGTGTTGTTCCTAAATCAAATCCAATAGTGAAATTTATAGTTGTTGCAGGTAAAAGAGCTAGCGCAATTGGTATTCCAAGAAATGATGTATTTCCTATTAGACCTGCTAGCTGCAATGTGTAATTTGGAAGCCTCTCCTTAAATATTGGGATTATATTTATTAAAGTTATTAAAAATCCAATTACAGAGAATGCTAAAAATGCACTTTTAATGAGGCTTATATCTATGCCTTCCTTTAATAGGAGACCCATTACACTTAATGGAATTCCAAATCTTATTAGAGGTCTTGCTATGTATTTTGCAATCTTTGGATTCTTTTTCCCCAGAAAAAAACCAAAGATTAAAAAAGGAATAATATTTATAAAAAGAGAGTAGATGGTATTAATTAAATGTTTATTAAAGCAATATTAACTCGCCGCAGTGCAGCCAAAAAGATTTTTTTTAATAATTGAGAATTTAAATTATTTTCCAGATTGCTTTGTCAGGAATTAGAGGAGATTTATATAAATTTTCTGGTTCTTTAGTCAAAACTCTCCATGTAGGGACCCGACAAGTTACATAGGCAGGACTTTCTATTAAAACCCCTGGATTCTCATCAAAAGTACATGTAAAACCTTCTTTCCAATATCCACCATTGTTAAGGCTTCCTTTAAACCAAACCCAGCATTTTGAAGTTTTCAAGATCAGTGAATTTTTGTTCTATTTTAATCAAGATTTAAGAAATAAATCTAAAGTTTATTACTTTAAAAAAAATTTTTACTCATTTTAGTTTTTTTGAAAAATATACTTTAGAGATCAATATCAATAAATTTAAGATCAGGGTAATTAAATTTGCTATCAATATTGGTGTAGATGAAATTTTATAACCGTAAATAATCCAAGACAAAACACCGATAATAAACATTATTAATGTTGTCAACGAAACATCATCCGCCTTTTTTGTTTTTAAAGTTTTTATCAATTGAGGCAGAAATGCAGCTGTTGTTAAAATCGCTGCAAAATATCCAAATATATCTACATTCATAAAAATATTTTAAAAACTATTCTTTAATTAAATCAGTCAAAAATCCTAACGGATTTCTCATGTTTGATGAATATCCAAGCACATCGTTTGAAAAAAATTTATAAATAATTTGATTTTTATTATTCAATAGAAAAGAAGCCCCTCTTTGAGGAAGGTATTCTTCATTAATAATATAATCACTCCAATTTTGAATTATTTCATTCATATTATTTAATCTAAATGTTGCTAATTCAAATGGTCTTAAATAACCATCCCCGAAAGCCTTTTTAAAAGAATTACCTGAAAATTTAAAAAATTTTAAAACATCAATTTTGTCAAATTCTGAATAGATTTGCTTTGCTTTTCGGTCGCCGGTATAACCTCTAATAACTTCTTTAATTGTTTTAAAAGAATTTATCCCTGACAACATCAAAAACATATTGATCCAACCTCCTAAACCAATATCTAATCCTCTTGAGACTTTTAGATTATTATGGATCTGATTATTAGAAACTACTATTAAATTGTCTTTGTGGAAGCCAGTAAATTCACAGAATTTTTCTTTCCCATTTTGATTCCCAATACCAATTGCAAAAATATCTAAATTTTTATCTTGATTTTTATCTATAAAACTTTTCAAATTTATTGCATATTCAAAGCTATCAAAATCTCCCAATAAACCAAATAAAACAATTAATTTGAATTTTTTATGCCCATTAAAATTGAATTCTTCAATAAGATTTTTTATATCATTTTGAAATTTGTCAGTCACGATGGTTTGAATTTTTTATAAATTATTCTCAAAAAATTTTTCTTACCTTGATTAGTATAAAATTTTACATGAAAAAGTTTTTAAAGAAATTAATTTAACGTTTTTAGATTTTATTATTTTAATGTAAACATTTTGAAGTTATGACTGTAGGAATTTATTACGCAACTACAACTGGAAAAACTGAAGACGTAGCTGATCGTCTTCACAACTTTATCTCTTCAGCAGAAGCACCTAAAGATGTATCTGATGTGGATGATCTTTCAGAATTTGAAGGACTTGATGGAATTATCTGTGGAATTCCAACTTGGAATACTGGTGCCGATGAAGAAAGATCTGGAACCGCATGGGATTCAATCTTAGAGGATATAGGTGAACTAAGTTTATCGGGAAAAAAAGTTGCAATTTTTGGTTTAGGAGATTCTTCTACATATACAGAAAACTATTGTGATGCCATGGAAGAACTTCATAGCTACTTCACAAAAGCTGGCGCCGAAATGGTCGGTTATGTAGATAAATCTACTTATACATTTGATGAGTCTAAAAGTGTTATAGGAGAAAGCTTTTGTGGTTTACCTCTTGATGAGGACAGTGAGTCTGACTTAACTGATTCTCGTCTTGAAACTTGGGCTTCTCAGCTAAAGGGTGAAATTCCAACATTGGCATAAGCTTTCAAAGATATTACTACCCCAATTTGTAACATTTGTTCTCTCGTAATATGTTTTTTTTACATAAGTAATTAAATCTGTAAAGAACATGTAAAAACAATACTGAATAGCAATATGCTCAATTTGCTGTTTATTTAAATCAAGTGTTACAAACTTACGGAAAAACTGATGTCAGCTATGACTGGTACGCAGGAAATTCTGGTGTTGTAGGTCGTTCAGGTAAATTCATTGCTGCCCATGCTGCTCATGCAGGATTAATGATGTTTTGGGCTGGAGCCTTTGGGTTGTTTGAACTAGCTCGTTATGACGCCAGCATTCCAATGGGTGCCCAAAAAGCAATTGTTCTTCCTCACCTTGCAGGTATTGGAATAGGTGGAATTGAAAATGGAGTTATCACAGAGCCATATGGAATTGTGGTTATTTGCACATTGCACTTAATATTTTCCGCTGTACTTGGAGCAGGAGGACTACTTCATTCCAATAAATTTGCTGGTGATCTAGGCGATTATCCAGAGGGTAGTAAACCAAAAAGTTTTGATTTTGAATGGGACGATCCTGATAAATTAACTTTTATTCTTGGACACCATCTAATTTTTCTTGGCCTTGGAGCAATAATGTTCGTAGAATGGGCTCGGATTCATGGTATTTATGACCCGGCAATAGGTTCTACAAGACAAGTTATTTATAATTTGGATATTGCTGCTATATGGAATCATCAATTTGACTTTTTAAAAATTGATAGTCTTGAAGATATTATGGGTGGTCATGCTTTTGTGGCATTCTTAACCATCATTGGTGGAGTTTTCCATATTTGTACTAAGCAATTTGGAGAATATACAGAGTTTAAAGGAAAAGGGTTACTTGGAGCTGAGGCAATTTTGTCATACTCAGTAGTTGGTGTTTCCTATATGGCTTTTGTAGCTGCCTTTTGGTGTGCTTCAAATACGACGATATATCCAGTTGATCTATATGGAGAGCCCCTAAAGCTTCAATTTGAATTCGCACCTTATTTTACTGATACGGTTGATTTAGGCTCGGGAGCTTACAGTTCAAGAGCTTGGCTTGCTAATACTCATTTCTACTTGGGTTTCTTCTTCTTACAAGGTCATCTTTGGCACGCACTAAGAGCAATGGGATTTGACTTCAAGAAAATTGGTCAAGCATTTGACAATATTGAAAATACAAAAATTACTCAAAACTAGTTTAAACTAAAAAAAACCTCTCCTCTAAAGGGAGGTTTTTTTTCGTAAAATTGATTCATAATTTAAAAAATTAATGGATAATTTACAAGAAATTAATTGCAAGGAGATTTTCAAAAAGGCTTATGAAAATCGTTACACCTGGAAGAATGATTTTCATGGTTACCAAGGTAAATGTATTTTTTTGAATAATAATAATATACATAAAGGTGACTTCGTATTAGGAAAAGACTTTAAACCTAATATTCAAAATGTAGAAGATGAGAAAGTTGTTAAAAGTATTGCCTCACAGTTATTTGAAGTATGTATACATAGGGTAAAGAGAGAATTTGAATCAGTACACTCAGAAAATAATTTTAATTTTCTTAAAAATTCTGAAAGTGGGATTGAAATGAGTGTTTCAGGTAAGAATCACGGAGATAAATATAGAGTTAAAAATAACTGTATTAATATGGTTTACAGAAAAATTCATGGAACTATAATAGAAATTTTTGTTGAAGAATTTTTAGATACAGGAACTGGTTCCCTTAGTAAAAAATATAGTAGTCAACAAATTGATCCAGATACACTTGAGACAAATTCTCAAAAATTGGTATATGAGGATGAATTTATAAATATTGGTAAAGACGATTATTGGATATTAAATTCCAGAACAATAAAATACTTAAACCAAAATCAAGAAGAAGAAACACAAAAGTTTGTCTTCGAGGATCTTTGCTTATTAAATTAAGTTTGTTTATTCAACCAATCTAAACCCTTTATCAAGTAGTTTTTGATATAAGAGCCTTGCTCTAAAAGCTAGAATTTGTTCTTCATTTTCATTACTAATTACATGAAAATAATTATTATCTAATTTATTTTTGCTAAAGCATACATTTGCTTCTCCTAATCTTAAAGTCCAGTTCTCTTCTTTTGCTAAATGTTGATTAGGGCCAAGATCCCAAGGACATTTTTCAGGATATTTTTCTCTTTTAGAACCCATATGATTAATTTTAACTACCCAATATTAGTAAAAATTTAAAAGTATGGCTATGAAAAATTGTTGATAACTTGTTTATAAATTTGTTCTTTAATGCAATGCAATTAAAAATTACCCTTTGGTTGCGATTAAACAATAAAATGGGTCTTTATTTAAAAAATTAAAGATATTAAGTGATGGTTCAGTAAACTTTTTAATAATTTTTGGCTCATTAAATCCGTTTGAGATTAATACTTTTCTTACATATTTAACCCTCTCTTCTTCAGTAGATGAAGTCCATATGTTAGGAGCTTTATGCCAAAATGCTCTGTTTGAAAAAGCAATGATAAATTTGCCATTTCTACTCAATATTCTTGCAATTTCTTTCGTTAAATTCTCTGGATATTGTAAATATTGCCATGCGGCTACCATCAAGCAATAATCAACGCTTTCATTATCTAGCGGAATTTGTTGTCTTAAATTAAAATTTTGTATCCAAAAAGAATCAAAAATTTTGTTTTTTTCAAGTTCTTGTTTGTTTAAACCATGTCCAATAACTTTTTTATAATTTTTCCCTTTAGGTAAATAACTATCCCAACTGGACATTAGATCTAGGACGGTTGAATAATTATCAATTTCTCTTTCGTATAAATTAGATAGATTTTGCCTGAAGTTTGCATCTAGATGATAAACAAATTTTGGATCAGAATAAAATTCTTCATCATTACTCTCATCAAGTTTTTTCCTTTGATAATTATTTAAAACTTCCAAAGCAACTAATTTAGAATCTAGATTACAAATCTAGTAAAAAGAAATTCTAATTGTGTATTAGGAATTTTTTTCATTTAATAAATTAAAAATTCTCAAAAAAACTAGACATCTATTCAAAAAAAGTTAAATTATTAATTAATGATTAATAATGATGATTGAATTTAAGAGGAGCAAAAAAAACAGGTCTAAAAATGCCCTTTTCAATCCTTATAAAAACGGAATAAGTTCATACGATATGGCATATCTTTCATCAAAACGAAATTTAAAAAATAAAACTGTTTATCTAGAAAATGATTCTAAGAAAGATTATCTTGCTGCATAGAGATGCCTTATATTAATGTTTCGACTTCAGCAAAGGTAAATGATAAAGATAAATTGCTCGAAGAAATTTCAATTTTAATTTCATCTTTAACTAACAAATCAAGAAGATTTGTTATGGCGAAAATAGATGATAATTGCCAAATGTATTTTGATGGAGAAACACCATCTTGCTTTTTAGAAATCAAATCAATAGGTTCTCTAAATCCTTCAAAAATGGCAAAGCCAATATCAGATTTTGTATATGAGAAAATTGGAATTCCATTAGACCGGATTTATATCTCTTTCGAGGATGTACCAGCCTCATTATGGGCTTGGAATGGGAAAACATTTGGTTAAGAATTTTTTAAATTAAAAGTTAATGGAAATAAGTAAATTAGTCGATTTAAATAATCTTAGAACTGCACCACAATTAAGTAATAGGCAAGAAAAAAAGCTTTTAGAGGAACTAGAAGCAAATATATTAAATGCTGATTGGATAACAATAGGAATAATGGCATCTTGCGATAATGAGGCTATTGAAGCATTAAGATCAATTTCTAAGAAATATTCCTCAATTAAATTTGGGAATTTAGAATCTCTTCATGCTGATGGGGGTGTTTTTTTAAAAGCTAATCAAAAAACTGGTAATGTTTTTGTGAGATCTGAAAATGGCCTTGGAGAAGGAATTTTAATAACATCTCAGTATGAAGATGCCAAAGAATCAAATACTTTTGGACCATTGCCATTAGATTTTTTTACATAATTAATTCCTTATTTTTTAAGGATATATTTTAATAAAAGCTTTTTATCGGATAATATTTTTGAGAACTTGGATTTAAAAATATTCTTTACTTTAAAGCTTTGTTATTATGACTAGTGGCACTGATCTAAATTTTTTCACTATTTTAAATTAATGTTTTTTCAGAATATAATTAAAAATTTAAATAATTTCTGGTCAGAAGAAGGTTGTTTGATTATGCAGTCATACGATACCGAAAAAGGTGCTGGAACAATGAATCCGCATACTTTTTTAAGAGCTATTGGACCAGAGCCTTGGAGTGTGGCATATGCAGAGCCATGTAGAAGACCTACTGATGGACGTTTTGGCGATAATCCAAATAGAGCGCAACATTATTTTCAATATCAAGTAATAATTAAACCTTCACCAGAAGGAATCCAGGAAAAATATTTAACATCTCTAGAGGCTCTTGGCATTAATCCTAGAAATCATGACATAAGATTTGTGGAAGATAATTGGGAGTCTCCAACACTTGGAGCTTGGGGTGTAGGTTGGGAAGTTTGGTTGGACGGAATGGAAGTTACTCAATTTACTTATTTCCAACAATGCGGGGGTATGGATTGTAATCCAATCCCAATTGAAATCACTTATGGATTAGAGAGGATTGCATTGTTTCTGCAGGATAAAGAAAGTATCTGGGACTTAAATTGGAACAAAGATTTGAAATATAGTGATATTTGGCTTCAATTTGAAAAAAGTCAATGCACTTATAATTTTACTGAATCTAATGCTGACAATCTCAGAAAATTATTTGAAATCTACCAAGATGAAGCAATTTCTTTAACAGAAAAGAAATTAACTTACCCGGCGCTTGATTTTGTTCTGAAATGTAGTCATACTTTTAATCTTCTTGATGCCAGAGGAGTTATTTCAGTTACAGATCGTGCTCAATATATTGAAAAGATTCGAAAATTAGCAAGAGAAGTTGCTTCATCATGGGTAGATGAAAGAGAATCCCTTAACTACCCATTGATAAAAAATTAACATTTACAATATTTTTAAACCAAAAAAAATAAATGTATAAAAAGTTACATGGACTTGAAGCTTTTAGCTCTTTATTTTTTTGTTACTCTCGATACAGTATAGATACCCATTTTTATGGGCATTTTTCGTGTGAGGTAAAATGAAACTCTTCCAACAAATGTTGGTAGCAGGAGCATCTGTGAGCTTATTAGCTCCAATTGCTGCCCAAGCTTCCGACGTTGTCAATTTAGAAGAAATGAATAGCTACTCTCGTAGCACCACAAAAAAATCTTCTAGACTTGACAGCAAAACATTCATTAACGAAGTTAGTGAAGATTTAGCTATCTTAAAGGGTCGTGTTGATGGCCTTGAAGTTAAACAAAATGAATTTGAGGCCGGTGGTTTCTCAGATACAACGACAATGGATGGAAAAGTAATCTTTGACATCGGTGCTGTTGATTATTCTCTAAGTTCTGAAACCAAAACTGAAGCAACTAACTTTGGGTATTCTTATACTGCAAATTTAAATACTAGTTTTACAGGTGACGATAATCTCTACATCAGAATAAAAACTGGTAACCATGGCAGCTGGATGATTGACAAAACTTACGGTGGTTATCTTGGTTCTGTTGGTAAAAAAGCCGGAGCTTTAACAGTTGATAAGATTTGGTATGAATTCCCTGTTGGTGAAAACAATACTGTATGGGTAGGTCCAAAAATCGAAAACTATTACATGCATGGTACTGCCCCTTCAATTTACAAACCAGTAACTAAACAATTTAGTCTTGGAGGTAATGGTGAAGCTTATGGTGCAAGTACAGACACTGGTGCTGGATGGGCTTATAAAGCTGATAATGGATTTGCTGTTAGTTCAAATGTAGGAACAAAGTCTAAAACTACTACCAGTGGAACGGACACAGGTCTTTTGTCAGATGAGTCAAAAACCAGTTGGGCAACTCAGGTTGGTTTAACAAAACCTCAGTGGTCAGCTTCTGTTCTCGTAAACCAGAAATATAATAGTTGGGGCGATGATTACTACCATTCAAAACAGCATGCTCCAAGTTCATCGAACGGTAATTTCTCGTCTGTAGGTCTAAGAGGTTGGTGGCGTCCACTTGAAACAGGTTCAGCCACTCCTTCTGTATCTTTGGGATATGACTCAACAACATATGATGGAGCCCCCGCTGCCTCAGATTCTTCTGATGCTTGGTTCGCAGGACTAATGTGGCAGGATACTTTCCAAGCTGACGACAAAATTGGGTTAGCTTTTGGTCAGCCTACAACTAATGAGGATGAGACTACTGATCCATTTGCCTATGAAGTGTATTATTCATTTATGGTCAATGATTCTGTAAGTGTTACTCCTACCATTTTTGGAGGAACTGATAGAAACGGAACTGCAGGTGGTGACATTGCTGGAGCACTTGTTCAAACTACATTTAAATTCTAAATATAGTCAGTTAATAAAAAAACACCCGAAAGGGTGTTTTTTTTTGCGCTTTTTTATATTTTAAAAAAATTTAAGTTTTTTACCAACAATTTTCCCCTTCCCCAATAGGAACACAAGCACTTGATTTTGCAGCTTCATCAGCTATTTTTTGAGCTTCTGCATCTAATTTGAAATCCGCATCTAAAGCCATATCTGTATTCCATTCTTTTAATCCGCCTAAGTCATTCTCGCCTGACTTAGCAGAATTGGTAGTTGTTGTTGAAATAGCTAATGCGCTTGTGGCTGCAATAAAAATTGTAATTGAACTTCTTTTTGGCATTTGATAACTACATTTTTTTATATTTTAATCATTTTTAGAATCATATTCTTTTTGTTGTATAAAATGATGCTTATTTAATCACCCATAACTCTTAAGAGATTAGAGTAGGATTTAAAAATTAGATCGAGATCATCAGATCTACCATGCTTAGCTAATAGACTTCTCGCACCTGCGTCTAAATCAAATAAATATTCTCTTTCTTCAATACTTTTTATATAACTCTCAATCCATCCAACGCATACTATCCTTTCTCCATTAAGAACTTCTTGAACTGAATGTAAATAGGTGCTTGGGTAAATTAAAATTTCTCCACTATTAAGT
>QCQY01000018.1 GCA_003209475.1 Prochlorococcus sp. AG-459-B06 | reverse complement strand
TTAATTGATTTAAGATCCTCTGACCCGCAAGAATTAACAAGTTTAATTTCCGAATCAAAAGCAATAGTCATTCCCACATGGCCAGTAGACTCAGATAATGAATTAAAAGAATCTCTAGGTACTTTATTTGCAGCACTAAAACCTAAACAATTTACTGCTGTCTATGATGCATTTGGTGGAAATGATGAACCAATAGATTCCTTAGCAAATAAATTAAGAGAACTTGGTCAAAAAGAAGCTTTCTACCCTTTAAGAGTTAAAAATATCCCTGATCCCGTTGTTTATCAACAATTCGAAGAAGCAGGAACTGACTTGGGTCAATTGATCAATAAAAAGAAGAACATTGCCTCTATGAAGAGCCTTGATTCAAATTTAGATAAAGCGTTAGGTAGATTAAGTGGAGGATTATATGTAGTTACAGCGAGCCAAGGAGAAGGTTCGACATTTAGACAAAGTGCAATGGTAGCAAGTTGGGTTAGTCAAGCAAGCTTTTCGCCACCTGGTATTACAGTTGCAGTAGCCAAAGATAGAGCTATTGAATCATATATGCAAGTTGGGGAAGGTTTTGTTGTGAATATCTTGAGAGAAGATAACTATCAAAAAATGTTCAGGCATTTTTTAAAAAGATTTGCTCCTGGAGCTGATAGATTTGCAGATGTAGATGTAATTAGCAACATCGCTGAAGGAGGACCAGTTCTCTCAGATTCACTCGCCTTTTTAGATTGTAAAGTTAGTTCTAGACTGGAGACTCCAGACCATTGGATAATTTACGGAATTGTTGAAAATGGTAATGTTTCTGACTTATCATGCAAGACAGCAGTTCATCACAGAAAAGTTGCTAATCATTATTAGAAAATAAGTCTTTAAAATGTCAGATATTAATATAGGCTTACTTGCAGAAAATCAAAACTTATCAGAATTTGAAATTACCAAAAATATTTCTTGTGTAAGATTCTTAGACCAAAATAAAGAAAGATTTGAACTTGAATTTAACCTTGAAAAAGGAACCTCTTTTAATACTTTTTTTATTAGAAGTCATGAGGAACTTTATATTATTCATCCACCTGAGAAACAATATTTAAATTCATTTAATAAAGTAATTTCTAAGTTTTGTGATCAATTTAAATTAGATAAAATCAACTTCATTTCTGGTCATATTAATCCCCAAATTATTGAAACTATAAAAAATATAAGTACCCAATTTCAAAACACAACTATTACTTGCTCTAATCCAGGTTATAAACTTATTAGCGAACTTTGGAATCAAAGAAATCCTACCTTAGAAAACTTTAATGAAATTCAATTGCCTGAAATAAACATAATCAAAAAAGAACTTAATTTAGAATTAGAGAACATTTCACTAGAGTTAATTCCTATTCCAACAGCGCGTTGGCCAGGTGGCCTGATAATTTATGAACGTAATCAAGAAATACTTCTTAGTGAAAAAATTTTCTCTGCTCATATTGCTTCTGCTGATTGGTCTGAAACAAATCGAGTTAGTACAGAAATTGATAGGAAACATTTTTATGATTGCTTGATGGCACCAATGTCTAATCAAGTAGTATCAATAACTGAAAAAATTGCAGATTATGACATTAAAACTATTGCACCATTGCATGGTCCCGCGATCGAATATAGCTTAAAAAGCTTTTTAAATGACTACATTAGATGGGGAGAGAATCTCTCAACAAATAATCCTAAGATCGCTCTGATATATGCAAGTGCATATGGAAATACAGCCTCAATAGGAGATGCATTGGCTAAAGGGATAAATAGAACCTCCGTAGAAGTTGAAAGTATTAATTGTGAATTTACACCTAATAATGTACTTGTAAAATCTATAAAAAATGCTGATGGATATTTAATAGGATCACCCACATTGGGCGGTCACGCGCCAACTCCAATAGTTAGTGCACTTGGAACATTGTTAGCAGAGGGTAATAGAGATAAACCAGTGGGAATTTTTGGCAGTTTTGGCTGGAGCGGCGAAGCTATAGATTTACTTGAAACAAAATTAAAAGACGGTGGTTTTAAATTTAGTTTTGATCCTATAAGGATTAAATTCAGCCCAAACAAACCAAAGATTAAAGAGTTAGAGGAAATAGGAACTCACTTTGGAAGAAAAATTATAAAAAAAGCAAAGAAAAAACCCAGAAAATCAGATACTGGAATGATTACAAGCAAAACGGATCCAAAGCTACAAGCTCTTGGAAGAGTAATTGGTTCACTTTGTATCCTGACAGCCTCCAAAGGCAAAGATGAGAATAATATTAAAGGAGCTATGCTTGCATCTTGGGTTAGTCAAGCAAGTTTTTCTCCTCCAGGACTAAGTATTGCAGTAGCAAAAGATAGATCGGTAGAGTCTCTTCTACAAATAGGAGATTCATTCGCATTAAATATTCTTAGTGAAAAAGATTTTAAAGAACCTTTGAAAAGATTCACAAAGCCCTTTGCACCTGGAGAAGATAGATTTGAAGGAATAAATATTGAATTAACTCCTAATGAACAGATAATCATTCCTGAATCGCTCGCATGGTTAGATGCTTCTGTAAAAGAGAGAATGGAATGTGGAGATCATTGGGTAATTTACGCCGAAGTACTACACGGTAATATACTAAAATCCGATATTCTAACGGCAGTTCATCACCGCAAAACAGGTGCTAACTATTAAATTTATTTATCTAAATTATGACTGAAACAAAAGATCTAATAATCATTACGGCTAGTTGTGGTAAAAATCTAGAACTTTCTGAAAAATTTCTTGAAAAAAGTAATGAACTTAAAATAAGTTCTGAAATTTTAGATCTTACCACTTTTGATATTCCATTATTTAATCCAAGAATTCACAGCAAAGAAAAAATTCCAAATGAAATAAAAGAATTAAAAAAAAAGCTTTTCAAGATTGAAAGGTGGGTGATTTGTGCGCCTGAATATAATGGATCTATACCTCCCATTCTCTCCAACTTCATAGCATGGCTTTCTATTTCGGGAGATGACTTTAGGAATTTATTTAATGGTCAACCGATTGCAATTGCAACATTTTCTGGTGGCATAGGGTTAGAACTCCTGACCTCATTACGCATTCAATTAGTGCATTTAGGAAGTCAAGTATTAGGGAGACAGCTTTTGTCCTCATATAGTAAACCTACAGATACAAAAACTATTGAAGATATTATTCAAAGACTTTTGCAAATGAAAAAATTAAAAACATAAACATTTAAAACCTAATAAAATTTCATTCTTTTTCATTCCAAACTTTCAAAATTTCTCTAGCCATAGGCAGTGCATGAACAGATCCCCCACCAGGAGTATTTTGTGCAAAAGCAACTATAAGTAATTCGCTTTTTTCAGAGGGAGTAAAGCAAACGAACCAAGCGTGATCTAATCCACCTTCACCATCTTCAGCAGTTCCAGTTTTACCTGAAATTGGAGGTAAATTTGAAACTCCATAATTAATTGATACTCCTGTGCCAGACTCTACAACTTTCCTGAGACCACTTTTTATTAACTGAATATTATTTGAATCAATATCGATTTTAATAAGTTTTTTATCTGAAAGATTTTCTTCATCCTTTTTAACTAAATAGGGAGTAATTAGATAACCTCCATTTGCAATTGCAGCATATGCTCTAGCTATTTGAATGGGGGTAACTTGCACAACAAATTGTCCAATAGACATACTCGCAATATCTTCTGGAACCCAAGGGGTTCTTCCTGGTTGCCCCCATCCTCTGCCTTGTTTAGCCCATTCACTACTAGCTACTAATCCTATATTTTCTTGTTCAGAAATTTCAATTCCAGATAAAGAATTAAAACCAAGCTTTCGTGAGACTTTATGAATTTCATCAACTCCTACTCCATATCCTACTTGATAAAAAAATGTATTACTAGAAACTCTTAAAGCATCTTCATAACCTATTACCCCAAAGCCTAAATCATTATGCTCTCTAAAACATTGGCTCCCATAAGTTATACATGGTTTCGTATCTAACATGGTTTCTCTAGGGAATTTTCCACTTTCCAAGCCAGCTAAAGCCGTTACAATTTTCCAAACGCTTCCTGGATCGTAGGCATTTAATGCTCTATTAAATAAAGGTTTTTCAGGAGAATTAAAAAGTTTATTATATTCTTTCTCAGATTTAAAATCCTGTGAGAAAAAATTTAAATCGAATGTAGGTTTACTTGTCATTGCTCTTATTGCACCATCTCTTGGATCCATCACTATTATCGCTCCAGCTTTTTTGTCTTTAAGAACTTCCTCAGCAACTAATTGCAGATTGAGATCGATTGTTAGTTCAATATCATTACCTTGTGCTGGCGGTCTGATACCTAATGATCTTTGAAATTTCCCTAATGAATTTACTTCAACCATTTCTCCGCCCCATTCACCTCTTATAAAATCTTCGTAAACATATTCAATTCCTGTTCTTCCAATTAAATCATTTAATTTATAACCCTTGTTAGATAAGAATTTATATTCTGATTCGGTAATTGGCTGAGTATAACCAATTATATGAGCAGCAAGGGATTTATAAGGATAATTTCTAATTAATTTGGTAGCTATTTCAAAACTAATGAAATTACCTTCATTTTCCTTGAACTTGATTAATTGATCTACATTTAAATCATCAAGAATAGTTACTGAAAGTTTTTGATTTTTTAGACCATCAAAATATTTTTTTTGAATTACATTACTATCAATATTTAACAAGTTAGAAATACTTGATTTATGTTTTTCCCAATTGTCTTTTTTAACAGATTGAGGCTTTATTATTAAAGAATATTTCACTCTACTATCTGCTAAAACATAACCATTTTTATCTAGTATTCTTCCACGTATTGGCTGTGAAGCAATAAGTCTGATCCTATTCTCATCTGACATCTTCCTAAAAGATTCATAATTTAAAAGTTGCAAAAAAATTAACCTAAATAGTATCAATAAAAATGAAACAGAAGAAAAAATAAGTAAGACTAAAGGTTGTCTATTTAATGAAAAAAGTTTTTTTTTAGGACTTGTTTTTATCAAAAATATAAAATTTATTTAAATATTGTTTTTTCCAATAAAGCAATATTTGATTTTATCTCTTTAAGTTTTGTGGTTAAATCAATATAATCACTATCTTCAGTGTTCTCACTAAAATCATCATCTATAGTATTGTTTGAATTCAAATTTCCATTCATAAAATTTTACTTTTTTTAAGCAATTATTCCAATTGATATAATTTTAAATAAGAAATTTATCTTTTCAAAATTATATTAACTTCAATACTTAAAAATATCAAAACCAAATTAATTTAATTGATCTATATTTTGTTCAAAATAAGGATTGCAACTATTCTTTGATATCCCTAAAGACCATCCAATAAATGAAGAAATAAATATTGTAACGATTAATGGCATAATTGCTTGTTGAGTATTTACGAGGCTAAACCATTCCCTCCAACCACTAAAAAATCTTTCTCTTTGAAATTTTCTTTTTTCATTTTCTAATAATCTCGCTTTTTTGGCGAAAGATTTTGTTACCCACTTTTCGAAAGGAATCTTTTTGGTAATAGCCATTTTTCTCTCCACTTCTAATAATTGTCCCGAACTAAGATAAGGATGAAATGTACTTATCAATTCAAGAGTTTTTAAAAACATCTCAACAGTTGCATCTTTTATGAGCTTTTGCTCATGACTTAAATCAGCCCACTCTATTTCTGGATAAAAACGGTTTCTGTTTGGTGAAATTTGATCCTCTGACATTTGACCAGGTTCTCTAAGCCATCTATTAGTATTATCGTCAAATCTTCGCCAATATAAAAAAGGATTAATAAAAATTGTTTTACCAGATACTTTGACTACATCTTGTTGAAGATGATTAGTTATCTTTCTTTCAGAATTTTTCGATTTTATCAAAAGTCTAAATTAATAATCTTATTAAAGATTATCTTTTATTCAATATTTTTCCAGAAATATAAAAAATTATCCCATAAATATTAAGTTATCGATAACTGCCAACGCTTCTTTAAATAATTACAGTATTCGCAATTTAAGGAAGGTTTTGGGAAAACATCCGAACGTAATAAATTAACGGTATCAATTATCTTATTTTCTACCCATGAAGTAGAACAATTTAATTTAATTAGATGTACCTCAAATTTTAATTGGTTATTAAATAACTCTTCATTTTTCTTTCCATTGAAATATAAAAGATAAGCTTCTTTAGCTACTTGAAAACCGTTTTTTTTAAATAGCCACTGATACATTTCTAATTGTCTCTTATAAGCTTTTGCATATTCGTATTTATTAAAAGTTTCAGACCAATCAAAATTATTTCTAGATGTTGCTTTTACATCAACGATAATAAGTTCACCATTTTTTTTCTGCCAAATATCATCCACAGCTCCACCAAAATCATAGTTATGTTCAATTGACTCATATCTTATCCCTTGAAAATTACTTCTCCAACGTTCTAAATCTTTGTGTTTAAAAGGAACAGCATCAACACCATATTCAATAAATAGAGGATGCGGCTTCTGAATTTTCCTGTAATAATCAAATTCATTTTTACATAAATTATCTACAGCGATATTTAGAGTGAATGGTAATGATGGTGGTTTTATTTTGTATTTTTTGTCAAGTACACAACATCTTGGACAACTAAGATATTTCTCAACGGTAGATCTACTTAATTTAATAATTTCATTCATTACGGTTTTTATATAATTTAATAAATATTTCTTACATAAAAAAATTAAATTTATTAGAAAATTTGTTAACTTACTCCCACTCAATAGTTCCAGGAGGTTTGCTTGTTATATCATAAACAACTCTATTAACAGAATCTACTTCGTTTACGATTCTATTTGCAATCCTCTCCAAAATCTTAAAAGGAATTTTTGACCAATCTGCTGTCATACCATCCTCACTTGATACACAACGTAAAACTATTGGCCATGCATAAGTCCTTTTATCTCCCATCACTCCCACAGTTTTAACAGGTAGCAAAACTGCAAAAGCTTGCCAAATATCATTGTAAAGGCCTGCTTTTTTAATTTCATCTCTTACTATCCAGTCTGCATTTCTTAAACAATCAAGTTTTTCATTACTTACCTCTCCCAAAATTCTTATAGCTAATCCAGGGCCTGGGAATGGATGCCTTTTTATAATTTCATCCGGCAAGCCTAAAGAAGTGCCCACTTTTCGGACTTCATCCTTAAAAAGTTTTCTTAATGGTTCAACTAATTTAAATTGTAAATCTTTTGGCAATCCACCGACGTTATGATGACTCTTTATTTTTACAGCTATTCTTTCACCAGTTTTAGGATCAATATTAGTACCTGCACTTTCAATAACATCAGGATAAAGAGTACCTTGTGCTAAATACTGAAAAGGTCCCAATTTATTGCTTTCTTCCTCAAATACTCTAATAAATTCTTCACCTATAATTTTTCTTTTTTGTTCTGGATCAGCAATACCTTTTAATTTAGCAATAAACCTTTCCCTTGCATTAATATATTCAACTTTTATATGAAATTTCTTATCAAAAAAATTCATTAAAAATTCTGGTTCACCTTTTCTCATGAAACCTTGATCTATGAACATGCATGTAAGCTGATTTCCAATTGCTTTATTGAGAAGAAAAGCAAGGGTTGAGGAATCAACTCCTCCAGACAAGGCAAGCAAAACTTTTTTATTGCCAACTTGCTCTCTTATCCTGGGAATTGTTTCCTCTATATATGTTTCGGTTGTCCAATCAGCCGCACAACAAGAAATTTTATAAACAAAATTTTTTATTACCGTCATTCCAAACTCTGAATGAACAACTTCAGGATGAAATTGTACGCCAAATAATTTCTTTACATCATTTGAAATTGCTGCATGGAGTGTGTTCTCGGTATGAGCAATCTTATTAAATCCATCAGGCAAACAATTAATTGAATCGCCATGACTCATCCACATTGTAGATTTATCTTCTACATCAAAAAGGAGGTCAGATTCTTGATCTATATTTAGTGGTGCTCTACCATATTCAGCTTTTTTGGTTGCTGAAATAACAGATCCTCCAAGTTCTTTGACCATTAATTGCATTCCATAGCATATACCAAGAATAGGAATTCCTAAATTAAAAATTTTTCCATCGCATCTAGGAGCATTTTGTTCATATACAGAATTTGGGCCTCCACTCAAAATGATCCCTTTAGGATTAATTTTATTAATGTCGTCAATTGAAATAAAATTACTTACTACAAGAGAGAAAACATTAGTTTCTCTAATTCTTCTTGCAATCAATTCAGAATATTGAGATCCAAAATCTAAAATTAATATTGAAGGATCTCGTTCTTTTTTTAAAGATATTTGACTCATGTATAAAAGTTAGCTCAATTTATTTACAAAAGCATAATGAATCAAAATTAATCTCATTGAAAATAAGAAATATACTTATTTCCTTGAATTCCAGCCCACCTTATTTTCCTTTTTCTATCAAAAATGATAGAGGCGATTTTCATATCAGTTTTTACATACCTATTTACATAAGTAAAAGAACGCTTTTCAATCGTATTTGATAAATTCTTGAATAATTTATCAGTTAAAGATTGATTAAATCCTTCAAGAAGTAGTAATGCATCCTCAAGATTATTTAACTGAGATAATTCAACTATTATTTCAGGTGGTACCTTTTCTTGAACAGCTAAATAAACAAGAATCTCAATTCTTGCATCAGCTAAATGATTATGTGTATGAAAAATACCACCTGCTAATTTAATTAATTTTCCATGATAACCAAAAAGAATTACAGTTTTAACTTTTTTTATTGCAGCATCAACTAATAATGGTCCTATCCAATTTCCAATTTTGATAATTGGCAAATTAACATTATAAGTTTTGGCCAAATTTAACCCATTTTCACCAATAACAAAAACAACTTCTCCTCTAAAATCATTTTGAATTAACTTTGCCAAATTAGTTTTAGCCTCTTCTAATTGATCAGGTGAAGCACTCGAATAAGTCTCAGCAGAAGTACCAATAATAGATAATCCATCAACAACACCAAATGACTTATTACTAGTTCTTTCAGCTAAAAATTTGCCCTTTGGGAAAATAATTTCTAATTTCAAATTAAAGCCTTCAGGAATACTATCTAATAAATTTGCATATAAAACTTCTTTTGCAAAATTAGAAATGCATATCTCTGATGTATCTTCTTTTATACCTACACCAGATCCTGCAATAATATTTATTGGAATTGTTTGAAAAGGATTATTGAAAGAAATTTTTTCTAAAGAAACTATTGTCCATATTTCTAAGTTTTGCGTAATGTCCAGATCTAAGCCTGACTGTGCAAAGGTAATTCCTAATGCATGCGAGTCATCTTTAAGTAAACCAACAGAATGAATCTCAATTTTTATTTCTCTTTTTTCATTAGGAATTTTTATTAGTTCATAATTCTCAAATGATAACCCAACTAGTTTTTTTAATGCTGACCTAGCAGCTCCAGCAACCCACAAAGGTAAAGAAAATCCTTTTTTCAAATCAAGTAATTGAAAAATATATAATGAGAACTAATCTAAGAATGACCTATATAACAAAAAGTGGCCATACAACAAAAATTATCATTGATGATTCCTGGACCCACGCCAGTTCCAGAAAAAGTTTTACAAGCATTAAGTAAACATCCAATAGGCCATCGCAGTAAAGAATTCCAAGATCTCGTAGAGAGTACTACTAAAAATTTACAGTGGCTTCATCAAACTCAAAATGATGTTCTTACAATCACTGGAAGTGGGACGGCCGCAATGGAGGCTGGAATAATAAATACCCTAAGTAGAGGAGATAAAGTAATTTGTGGAGAAAATGGAAAATTTGGCGAAAGATGGGTAAAAGTTGCTAATGAATTTGGTCTAGAAGTAATAAAAATTGATTCCGAATGGGGTACTCCACTTGATCCAGAAAAATTCAAAAAGGTATTAGAAGAAGATACACAAAAAGAAATAAAAGCTGTTATTCTAACTCATTCTGAAACCTCAACAGGTGTAATTAATGATCTAAAAACTATAAGTTCGTATATTCGCAAACACAATACAGCTTTATCAATTGTTGATTGCGTTACAAGTCTTGGAGCTTGCAATGTACCTGTAGATGCATGGGGATTAGATATCGTTGCTTCAGGATCACAAAAGGGATATATGATACCTCCAGGGCTTAGTTTTGTAGCAATGAGCCAAAAAGCATGGAAAGCTGCAGAAAAATCTAATTTACCAAAATTTTATTTAAATTTAAAATCCTACAGAAAAAGTCTTTTAAGTAACAGTAATCCATATACTCCAGCAGTTAATTTGGTTTTTGCTTTAGATGAATCTTTAAAAATGATGAGAGAAGAAGGCTTAGATAACATTTTCTCCAGACACAATAAACATAAGTTAGCAATGAGCAATGCTGTAAAGGCTTTAAATCTAAAATTATTTGCTGATGAAAAATGCTTAAGCCCTTCAATTACTGCGGTAAAAACTGAAGGAATAGATGCTGAAGAATTTAGAAAAACTATAAAAAATAATTTTGATATTTTACTTGCTGGTGGTCAAGATCATATGAAGGGTAAAATATTTAGAGTCGGACATTTAGGTTATGTTAACGATAGAGATATTATTACAGTAGTTTCTGCGATTAGTAATACACTTCTAAACCTCAGCAAAATCACAACCCAACAAGCTGGTGAAGCATTAGTTGTGGCGTCTAGATATCTTGAAGAAAATTAGGTTAAGTACCTGGTTCTTCAACATTTCCGCCTAATTCAACAATCTTTTTTCTAAGGACAATTGATTTTTTTTCGTCACCGTTGGTTTGAGCGATTGCGAGAGCAAACTCTAATTTTTCGAGCTGGTGGCCACCCTCAATAAAAGATAATTTTTTCCTTATTAGGTTTTTATTATCTTTGTATGAAATTTGTGAAGACATAAAAATTCATGCTTTATATAATATTATGCCAACAAAAGGGGACATTACGAGAGGAAATCAAAAATATTATTTGACTATAAACTTAAACAAATAAATTTTTTTCTAATATCATATCCAAACATCACTAAAGTTTTATGCCAAACCTAAATCTCATATATTACCTTCTTGCTGGCGCCATTTTTGGAGCTTTAGCTCTAAAAACAGGTATCCCTGCAGCTCCTCTTGCAGGGGCCCTAATAGGCGCAAGTATACTTAGCATCAGTGGCAAAGTCGATATTGCAGAGTGGCCAACAGGCACAAGAACAATTTTAGAAATCGGCATTGGAACAGTTATTGGTACGTCTTTAACCAAAGACTCATTAATGGATCTTCAAACCTTATGGAGGCCTGCTATTTTAATAACTTTTACTTTAGTTATTACAGGATTAGCAATTGGATTATGGACAAGCAGATTACTTAATATCGATGTGATAACAACAATTCTTGGTGCAGCACCAGGAGGTATTAGCGGTATGAGTCTTGTAGGGTCAGAGTATGGGGTAGGAGCTGCAGTAGCTACCCTACACGCAGTTAGGTTGATTACTGTGCTTCTAATTCTTCCTTTAGTTGTGAAATGCTTGAATATATTTGGAGTAATTAAATCTTAAATTTCTATAGACATATTCACAATAAAAGATATTTTTAAATAGAAGATAAATTGCTAATGCAAAGATTCAAGAATAAAAAACTAATATTAGTATCGTTGGGAGTTTTCACTCCTCTAATACTCACAAATGGAAAAGTTAATGCAAGTTCATTTGGGGCAGAAATTTTTTGTACTATGCGAGATGGAGGAAATGACCATGAAAGTAGTTGGGATGCAGCTTATACATATATAAAAAAACAAAAGGGAGGATTATTCAAAATTTCACCCAAAAATGCAGCAGCGCAAATTACTGAAACAGTTATAAGAGAAAGAGAAAAATTTAGTTATTGCGTTGAATATTTAGATAATCTTCATCCAAATAGAAAGCTAATAAGAGATTTAGAAAACGAAGAAAAAAGAAAAGAAAAAGAAGCACAAGATAGAGAAAACAAAAGAATAAAATTAGAAAAAGAATTAGAAGAAACTAATAAAGAAATTTCTGAAGAATTTACTGATGAAACACTTGATAGATATAGTTATTAATCAAGTTTTTAGAAAGATAATAATTTTTTCCAAATTTACTAAGTACTATTTTGTATCTAAACACACTAAAACATATTTTTACTAGCAAATTTAGACTTAAAAGGATGAGTAATTATTGACTTTTAGTATATTCAAGCCATTATTTATTTAACTAAATATTCTGAATGCATATTAATGATGCGGTGTTTTTAGAGGATTTATGTCCTAAGTTCAGATTGAGAAAATGGCGAAAATCTATTCATAGGTTTACAGGAAAAAGTTGTATATATTGCGGAAAACCATCTGAATCTATTGACCATGTAATACCTAGATGCCAAGGAGGCTTAAGTACAACAGAAAACTGTGTCCCTGCATGTCTTTCCTGCAATGGGGATAAATCAGATCAAAATGCTTTGTTTTGGTATAGAAGGCAAAAATTTTATGATCCTCGAAGAGCAATGGCTATAAGAGCTTGGTTAGAGGGAGATTTAAGATTAGCTATTAGATTACTGCAATGGGCTAATCCTAACTTTAAGGTAAAAAATAAAAATTACGGAAAAGATGAATCAGAATTTAAAGCAGCTTGACTACCAAATAATACATATTTTTTTAGAGTTATAACTCTCACATATATTTTCCAATTCTTTTGGGGATTCTGGAAATATTAAAATTGCCGAAAATGCAAGAAGAAAGACAAATAATTTTTGGTAGAATTTAAAATTAACTAAACTAACTTCTTTCTCTATAAGACGGGGATAACTTTTGGAAACACAGAAAGTTTTTGATTTTAAATCGGGCTTAAGAGCTATCTTCATCGTCAATTAATACATATGTACTACTTTAACCCATCATGAAGAAGCCTGCAAGTTTAATCGGAAATAAAAATAAATTTTTAATCTTAGGATGTGGTTTCAGCGGTAGTTATTTTGCAAAAACTATTAAAAAATTCGGTTGCACTGTTTTAACAAGCTCAAGATCTATAAGAAGGGATCCAAATAGTTTTGTTTTCGACAGTGAAAACGGTATGGTTCCTGATGCAAAAATTTTTGATGGAGTAACACATATTCTTAGTTGCATACCTCCCGACAAAAATGGAACTGATCCAGTATTAAGCAGTCTTAAAAATAAACTAAAAAGTTTGTCCCTAGAATGGGTTGGCTATTTATCTACAACAGGAGTTTACGGAAACACTAAGGGTGATTGGGTTTCTGAAATTAATGAACCAAACCCCTTTCAAAAACGAAGTTATAAGAGGTTAAATTGTGAAAAAGAATGGATTGAATCTGGTTTACCTGTACAAATTTTTAGATTACCCGGTATTTATGGACCTGGAAGATCCACTTTTGAGGCAATAAAAAATAAAAAAATTCGTGTCATATCAAAAAAAAATCAGGTATTTTCGAGGATTCATGTTGCTGATATTGCAAATGCTATTGTCTATTTATTACAAAACAAAAATTCTTTAAAGTTTCATCAAATTATCAATATTGCAGATGATGAACCCTGTTCTCAGTTAGAAGTCGTTCGATATTGCTACGACTTACTTGGTGTAACAATGCCAAAACCAATATTATTTGAGGATGCAAAAGAGGAATTATCTCCTATCGCTCAATCTTTTTGGATGGAAAATAGAAGAGTTTCTAATAAACTTTTATGCGAAACACTCGGATATAAACTAATTTATAAAAACTATAAGAAAGGCCTAAAAAATTGTTATTTGAATAGTTAAAAAAAATTTTAAACTTTGTTATGAATTTTAAGAATACAAATAAAACATTAAAGCTAGTAATAAGCATCGGAGATGAGTCAGGAATTGGACCTGAAATAATCCTAAAAGCACTTTGTTCTCCTGAGATACCAAAAAATATTGACTTTACATTAGTTGGATCAAAAAAAAATCTACAAAATACATACAAACATCTTCGGTCCTTAGGATTAGAAAACCTTGCAAATCCTAAAAATTTAAAGATACATGATCTCGAAATTTCTTCATCGAATGATGACCCTAAATCAAATTATGGTAATTCAAGCTTTTATTACTTAACAAAAGCGATTGAAATTGTAAAAAAATATCCTAATTCAGCACTTGTAACTGGACCAATTTGCAAAAAATCATGGTCATTAGCAGGTCATTATTTCTCTGGGCAAACTGAAGTATTAGCAAAGTCATGTGGGGTAAAAAATATTGGAATGTTATTTACCGCAAAATCACCTATTACAGGTTGGAGATTTAATACTTTATTAGCTACAACGCACATACCTCTTTGTGAGGTCCCTAAGCAATTAACTAAAGAATTAATTCACTCCAAATTAGATCTATTCAAAGACTTTTGTAATACCTATGTTGATAAACCTACATTAAAAGTCGCGGGTTTAAACCCTCATGCTGGTGAAGAAGGGATTTTGGGTAGCGAAGAAAAAGATTGGCTCAATGATGCATTAATTACTTGGAATCAAAGAAATAGTGATATTAAATTATTAGGCCCTTTATCACCAGATAGTTGCTGGAATTCTTCAGTAAAAGCATGGTATGAAAAAGATTCTGAAAAGCATGATGGCATTCTTGCTATGTATCATGATCAGGGTTTAATTCCAATGAAAGTAATAGCTTTTACTTACTCCGTAAATACCACAATTGGTTTACCTTTTATAAGAACATCTCCAGATCATGGAACTGGATTTGATATTGCTGGCAAAGGAATTGCTCAATCTCACAGCATGATTGAGGCTATAAAAGCTGCCATAGAAATGACCAATAATTCAAGACTGCTTTACACGCATTAAAACTTGACCAAATTCAACTGGCGTCCCATTTTCAACGAGAATCTCTACTATTTCAGCATTAAATTCAGATTCAATTTCATTCATTAATTTCATAGCTTCCAATATACAAATAGTTTGACCTACTTTAATATTATTTCCAACTTCTACGAATGGGTCCTCCCCAGGCGCTGCAGCCCTATAAAAGGTCCCTACCATAGGAGAAGTAATTTCAGTTAGATCAGAACGTCCTGGGGGGGCCACCTGAGTTGCTTCAGGCTCATTTACAACGGGGATATTATCATTAATAGTTTTTTGATTAGCAATTGTTTGCTTATCAAATGAAGTATTAGAAACTAAATTATTAACAACTTGGGTCTGATCAAATATATTCCTTTTTATTTCGAGTTTAAAATCTTCTCCCTCTAGCGAGAACTCTTGAATATCACTTGTAGAGATTTTCTCTATTAAGCGATTTAAGTCATCATGATCTAATTTCATAGCCATTAATTTTCACGTCCAAGATAACTGTCATTACGAGTATCAACTTTAATCATTTCTCCCACAGAAATAAATAAAGGAACCATAACTTGAGCACCTGTTTCTAGAATAGCTGGTTTCGTGCCCCCACTAGCAGTATCACCTTTAACTCCTGGATCAGTCTCTATAACTTTTAAAGTAATAGATATTGGAAGTTCTACTTCTAAAACTCTACCATTATAAAAAATTACATTAACCTCCATTCCCTCTTTCAAATACTTTGCACCTTTACCGATTTGTTCAGAGGTGAGTCTTGTCTCTTCAAAACTTGTCATATCCATAAAAACATAATCACCAGACTCCACATAAGTATGCTGCAGGTTAGACTTCTCAAGGATAGCCTGCTGTACTGATTCTCCGGCTCGAAAAGTTTTTTCAACCACGTTGCCGCTTTGAACTGATTTTAATTTGGTTCGCACGAAAGCAGAACCCTTGCCAGGCTTGACATGTAGAAATTCTACAACACGCCAAACTTGTCCATCCAATTCGATGGTGGTACCTGTGCGAAAATCGTTACTGGAAATCATTCCTGTATTACATCCCCAAGGATCATAAACCTGCAAGAGTGCTATGCAAAAATTCTTATCAAATCAGAACAAACTTTTCTTAATTCTATCGGTTGTAATTTTACATGTTTTTCTCTTAAAACCGATTCAAGTACTAGCTGATTTACCTACTGGAAATGCAGTAAAAGACCCTAGTGCAATCCTCAGAAATGCTCTCCCTATCAAGCAAGTTGAGTTACAAGAACTTCAACACAAATTGGAGGAAACTAGTGACCTTGTAAGAGGAGGAAGATGGCCCGCTCTCACGAAAACTGTTACAAAATGTCAATCTTTACTAAAAAAATACCAGAGTAAAATTATTCAAGAATTACCAAACGATAAAAAGAAAATTGCTGAAAAAACATTTTTAGTGCTCAAAGAAAATTTTGAAAGTCTTCAAGATTACTCTAAATCGAAGGATAAATATTCATTTATAGCGACTCGAAGAGATGCCTTAGATAAAATAGGTGGATTAGAAGAATATTATCTACCAAATGAATTTCCATACTCTATTCCTCAGGAATTTGATAATTTACCAAGATTACTGGGCAGAGCAAAAGTCAACATAAAAACCTCCAAAGGAGATATGCAAGCAATTGTGGATGGATTTAACGCCCCACTTACAGCAGGAGCATTTATAGATTTATCTTCAAAAAACTTCTACAAAGATTTACCTATCAACAGAGCAGAAGAATTTTTTGTCCTGCAAACAGGTGATCCAATTGGTGAAGCAATTGGTTATGTAGATCCTGAATCAAATGAAGAACGTCACGTTCCTCTCGAAATTAGAATTCCTGAGGTAAAGGATACTTTTTATAATCAAACTTTTGAAGATTTAGGTCTTTATACAGAGACACCGACATTACCTTTTGCAACACTTGGAACTCTAGGATGGTCCCATTCAAATGCCGCAGTTGATGATGGCTCATCACAATTTTTCTTTTTTTTATATGAAGCAGAATTAAATCCAGCGGGTCGTAACTTAATTGATGGAAGGAATGCAGCCTTTGGTTATGTTGTAGATGGTTTTGATGTATTAGAAGAGCTAACCAAAGATGACACAATAATCTCAATAGATGTTTTAGAAGGGATTGAAAACCTTAAATTAAATGCATAAAGAAATCCTGGAAGATATTGGGGAAAAAGAATTGATTAATAGGCTTGCAAAATTTATGCCTAAAAATCAAGTTTCAGATGATTGCGCTTTTATCAAAACTAAACACGATAACTTAATTATTAATAATGATTCTTTGGTAGAAAATGTTCATTTCAATGACGTAACTATTAGTCCTGAAGACCTTGGATGGAAATCCGTGATCAGCAACATATCTGATTTATTATCCAGTGGCAGCAGGAAAACTATAGGAATTACAATAAGCCTAATCCTACCCACAAAAACTGAGTGGGTTTGGATTGAAGGGTTGTATAAAGGAATAAACAAAGCTTTAAAAGAATATGGCGGCATAATTCTTGGAGGAGATTGCTCAAAAGGGAATCAAAAAGCGATATCAATTACTGCCTTTGGAATTCAAGGTGAACTTGAATTGCGAAGAAACGCCTGTAAACCAGGAGATACCATCTTAACTACAGGAATTCATGGTCTTAGCAAACTAGGATTTTTAATAAAAAATAAAATTAATTTAGATAATGATATTTCTCTTAAAAAAAGATTAATAAGTAAATCTATTGAACATTTTTGTCGCCCTAAAGTTTACCCAAATTTTCTAAAAAATCTCCTCAAAACTCGTTCTAATAAAAAAATGAAGAGAATAGGATGTACTGATAGCAGTGATGGTCTATTTCAAGCCTTACAAGACTTAGCAAGAGCTAGCAAATGTAAAGCAATTATCAATTATGAAAAAATACCTAAAGATAAGGATTGGCCATCAGGAGATAAATGGGATGAATATTATTTTTTTGGAGGGGAAGATTACGAGTTAGTTTTCTCCTTGCCAAAAAAATGGGCAAAAAAGCTATCTAATCTTGATAAAAATATCAACGAAATCGGTTTTTTTACAGAAGGTGAACCGACAATAGAATTCAATGAAAGTGAAAATAACAAATTATTGAATAATGCACCTTTCAAGCACTTTTAACTATTCCCAATTTTTTGCAACAATCTCAGCTAAATCTACAACTCTCTGGCTATAACCCCACTCATTGTCATACCATGCAAGGATCTTTACAAGGTTGTCTCCAATACACATAGTAAGATCACTATCTACAATTGAGGATTCGTTAGTACCTGCATAATCGCTAGACACTAATGGTTCGTCTCCGTACTTAATGATACCTTTCATTGAGCCTAAAGATGCTTCCTTTAGAGCATTGTTTACTTCTTCACTGGTAACAGATTTAGAAGATTCGAAAACGAAGTCTACAGCTGAAACGTTAGGCGTGGGGACCCTCATTGCAATTCCTGTCAATTTGCCTTTCATTTCTGGATAAACTAGTGCAACTGCTTTAGCAGCTCCTGTAGAAGT
>QCQY01000017.1 GCA_003209475.1 Prochlorococcus sp. AG-459-B06 | reverse complement strand
ATGATGAAAGCTAATTTAAGATTAGTTGTCAGTGTGGCAAAAAAATATCAAGGTAAAGGTCTGGAATTACTTGATTTAGTACAAGAAGGTTCTCTTGGGTTGGAGAGGGCTGTTGAAAAATTTGACCCAACAAGAGGATACAAGTTTTCTACTTATGCCTTTTGGTGGATTAGGCAGAGTATGACAAGAGCAATTGCTTGTCAATCAAGAACAATCCGTTTACCTGTTCACTTAAGTGAAAGGTTAGCCTCTATTAGAAAAGTTAGTAGAGATTTGGCTCATAAGCTTGGTGCCATGCCTAACAGAATTGAAATTGCAGAGGCGATGGAAATTGATGTAGAAGAATTGGATTCTGTTCTGAGACAAGCCTTATCGACAAGTAGTTTAGATGCTCCTGTAAATGGTGATGATGGCAGGAGCTTTCTAGGCGATTTGATTGCAGATAGCAATAATGAAGAACCCTTAGATCAAGTTGAACAAAAAATGCATCAAGAGCAACTTGGTAAGTGGTTAAGTCATTTAAGCGAGCAAGAACAACATGTTCTCAAATTAAGGTTTGGACTTGACGCAAATGAGAGACATACGCTTGCTGAAATTGGAAGATTATTAGAAGTTTCTAGAGAAAGAGTAAGACAAGTTGAACTTAAGGCACTAAGAAAATTAAGAAATTTAACCAGAAAATTACCCAGCGGTATTTAATCTAATCTTCTGCCCAAATATATTTGGTTAATTCTTTTGAAGGAGGTTCGGGCGCCTCAATAGCATTCTTAACTGACTCCGATATCTCTGCATCAATTTTCTTTTCAATAATTTTTAGTTCTTCTTCCGTTACGAATTTACCCTCAATCAATTCTTTGGCTAATTTCTTAATAGGATCTCTTTTCCCCCAAAACTCCTTCTCTTTTTCAGACCTTAATTCATCTGGATCTGCAAGAGAATGCCCTCTATATCTATAAGTTAAACATTCTAAAAGTGTGGGACCTTCTCCTGCTCTAGCGCGCTCAATTGCTCTTTGTGCTGCTCCTCTTACTGCTAATACATCCATTCCATCAACTTCCTCGCCATGCATACCAAAAGCAGATGCTTTTCTCCAGATTTCAGGATTACTGGTAGCTCTATCATGAGCCATACCAATAGCCCATTTATTATTTTCAACAACAAAAATTATGGGTAATTTCCACAACTGGGCCATATTTAAACATTCAAAAAATTGCCCATTATTGCAAGTCCCATCCCCAAAGAATGCTGCAGTTACAGCATCACTATTACTATTACCAGCAACTTCCTTTTTGTATTTACTTGAAAAGGCTGCCCCTAGAGCAACTGGAATTCCCTCTCCAATAAATGCATATCCTCCTAGTAAGTGATGCTCTCTTGAAAATAAGTGCATGGATCCACCTCGTCCTTTGCTACAACCAGTAGCTTTACCAAAAAGTTCACTCATTACTTCAAATGAGGGAACACCGGCACTTAGTGCATGGACATGATCGCGATAAGTACTACAAAACCAATCATGTTTCTTTTTCATGGCGCCAATTACTCCCGTGCTTATAGCCTCTTGACCGTTATATAAATGAACAAAACCAAACATTTTCCCCCTGTAATACATTTCTGCACACTTATCTTCAAACCTACGACCAAGCGTCATGTCTTCATAAAGAAACAATCCGGTTTCTCGATCTAATTCGGCTTTTTTTATTTCTTGAAGATTTGAAATTCTCTCTACGTGTGTTTCCAAGAAGAATACCTTAACGAAGTTTTGATTTGTTAACATTCTAAGGTGTGAAGGGCGATTTTCATGATTTTTTTTAATAACTCTGTAAGACCTTGTGAAAAAAATTTTTAACTTGATAAAATTTGTCTAAGAATTTTCAATAGGATAATTGTTTGGAACTTCCTTTAGACCATTTTCGTTTAATTGGCGTAAGCCCCTCTGCAACTTCTGAGGAAATATTAAGGGCGTTTCAATTGCGGTTAGATAAAACTCCTGATGAAGGTTTTACTTATGAAGTTTTAACCCAAAGATCTGAGTTGCTTCGCCTCACTGCCGATCTACTTACAGATCCAGAAAACAGAAGAGAGTACGAAAACTTGTTGTTAAATGGTAAGTCTGGATTAGATTTTTCCTCAAATAGAGAAGTAGCAGGGTTAATACTTCTTTGGGAATCGGGTTCACCAAAAGAAGCTTTTAAAATCACCAGAAAAGCATTGCAGCCCCCACAAACACCAGCTTTAGGAAGTAGTAGAGAAGCTGATTTAACATTATTGGCTGCTTTAACAGCTAGAGATTCTGCAATTCAAGAACAACAGCTTAGATCCTATTCGAATGCGGCAGACTTTTTACATGAAGGGATCCAACTTTTACAAAGAATGGGAAAGCTTGGAAGTATAAGAAAAGAACTGGAAGAAGATTTAGTTGCTTTGCTTCCTTACAGAATCCTAGATCTACTTAGTAGGGATCTAAATGATCAAGGGTCTCATAAAAAAGGCTTAAGTATGTTGGAAAATTTAGTAATCAAAAGAGGTGGTTTGGAAGGTAATAATAAATCTGAATATAAAGATTATTTAAATCAGCAAGAGTTTGAAGCTTTTTTTCAACAAATTAAGCCATTTTTGACAGTGCAAGAACAGATTGATTTATTTCTTGAATTACAAAAAAGAGGATCATTAGAGGCAGGATTTTTAGCATTTCTATCCTTAACAGCTATTGGTTTCACTAGAAGAAAGCCGGAAAAATTATTTGAAGCGAGGAGAATTTTGAAGAAACTAAATTTATCCGGTCTTGATTCAATGCCTCTAGTTGGTTGTTTAGATTTGCTTTTAGCTGATATTGACCAGGCCTCTGCAAGGTTTTCAAGTAGTTCTGATGAAAATTTACGAGATTGGCTTAATAATTATCCTGGGAATAAGTTAGAAGCGATATGTATTTTCTGTAAAAATTGGTTAGAGAATGATGTTTTAGTTGGGTATAGAGACATTGACTCAAAAGAGGTGGATTTGGATTCTTGGTTTGAAGATAGGGAAATTCAAGAATTTATAGAAAAATTAGAAAAGAAATCTAATAAAATAGTAATTAGGTCAAATCTTCAGAACCAACAGATAGAGAGGGAATCCTCCACAAAAACTACTGAAGATTTTGATAATTTATTGGGTAATATTGATGAAAGGAGTTTGCCTTGGCCTGGTGGTATAAAAAAAGATTATAAAAAGGTTGAGATCAAAGAAAACGAATTCAATGAGGAATACTTTAAGAAAAAACCAATAGAGTTTTATAATTTTTTAATTGAAAAAATTGCTGAATTAAAGTTTAGTTTTGGGGAATTCTTGAAGGATAAAGATATTATTAAACGTTCACCTTATTTAATTTATATTTATGCGTTTTTGATCTTATTTGCATTTGGTATTGGTATTGGATTTTTAAGAAATAATTTAAAAAAATCAATTCAGGATGATGCTGTTGAGGATAAACCTCTTATAGCTTTAGATAAAAATCAAAAGATTAGTGAGAAAGATATTATTCAAGAAATAAAAAAAAATCCTTCAAGCAAATTGAATCCTGAGAAATCTACTTCAAATATTTCCTATGAATTCAAAGAACTTAATTCCCCTTCACCTTCTTTGGAAGATATTAGGAATTTAATTAATGGATGGCTTCTAAGTAAAAGTAATTATTTAGCGGGAAAGAGTAAAATTAATCTTTCTAAGATTGTTAGTAAAGGTTTGATTGATCGAACAATCGAAGAGAGACAGAACGATATCAAAAAGGGAATTTATAAAGAAATTAATTCCCAAATAAGTAAGATTGATTTGGAATCGCAAACTTCATCTAGGATAGTTGTTTTAGTTGATTTAAATTATCTAGAGAGAATAGTAAAGAATTCTGGGGAATTTGTTAATGAAACATCATTGACTCCCCTAAAAGTTAAATATATTTTAGGTTTTTCAAATAAATCATGGAAGTTGGTTGATTTTGTGAGCGGCTTGTAATTACAAACTTCAAGATCATCTATAATAATTAAAATTACTTTTTGATAATGTTTGATGAACTCTCTTCACGCTTTGAAGACGCAGTAAAGGGTTTAAGAGGCGAAGCAAAAATTAGTGAAAATAACATTAACGATGCTTTGAAGGAGGTAAAAAGAGCACTCCTTGATGCAGATGTTAGTTTGTCTGTAGTAAAAGAGTTTATATCAGATGTCAAAGATAAAGCTATTGGAGAAGAAGTAGTTAGGGGTGTAAACCCAAGTCAAAAATTTATAGAAGTTGTAAATAAAGAATTAGTTAACATTATGGGGAATGAAAATTCTCCATTAAACGAAAATGAAAATAGTCCTACAGTTATTTTGATGGCTGGACTTCAGGGAGCGGGTAAAACAACTGCAACAGGAAAATTAGGACTTTATTTGAAGGAAAAAGATAAAAAAGTTCTTTTGGTTGCAGCAGATATTTATCGACCAGCAGCTGTAGAGCAACTTAAAACATTGGGAAGTCAATATGACTTGGAAGTTTTTTCAGCTAAAGAAAAAAATAGCAAACCAGAAGAGATAGCAAAGGAAGCATTGAATTTTGCTAGTGAAAATGATTTTAATTCGATAATTATTGATACAGCAGGAAGATTGCAAATAGATGATTCCATGATGAGTGAAATGGTTCGAATAAAAGAAGTTTCTAATCCTGATGAAGTTTTGCTTGTTGTTGATTCAATGATTGGGCAAGAAGCTGCGGACTTAACAAAGTCATTTCATGAAAAAGTAGGAATTTCAGGGGCGATATTAACCAAGCTGGATGGAGACTCAAGAGGAGGTGCTGCTTTATCAATAAGAAAAATTAGTGGTAAGCCAATAAAATTTATAGGTGTAGGTGAAAAAATAGAGGCACTGCAACCTTTTCATCCAGAGAGAATGGCTAGCAGAATTTTAGGTATGGGTGATGTATTGACACTTGTTGAAAAAGCTCAAAAAGAAGTTGAACTTGCTGACGCAGAAGTGATGCAAAAGAAACTTCAAGAAGCGACTTTTGATTTTAATGATTTTGTTAAGCAAATGAGATTAATTAAAAGGATGGGATCACTTGGTGGATTGATTAAATTGATTCCTGGAATGAATAAAATCGATGATGGGATGATAAAAGATGGAGAAGATCAACTAAAGAAAATAGAATCTATGATCTCTTCAATGACTCTTGAGGAAAAACAAAAACCTGAGGTTCTTGCCGCTCAGCCTTCAAGAAGACAGAGAATCGCTCAGGGAAGCGGTTATGAAGCGAAAGATGTAGATAAAGTATTAGCTGATTTTCAAAGAATGAGAGGCTTTATGAAACAAATGTCTAACGGAGGAATGCCAGGAATGGGCGGAATGCCAGGAATGGGCGGAATGCCAGGAATGGGCGGAATGCCAGGAATGGGTGGAATGCCAGGAATGAGTGGTAATAAACCAATGAAAAAACAAAAAAATAATAAAAAGAAAAAAGGGTTTGCTGATTTATAATTTCTAAATTTTTACCTTTCAATGATATTATTATTAAAAACGAATTAATTTAAGATGATTAAATTGCGCCTTAAGCGCTTTGGAAAGAAAAAAGAGGCAAGTTTCAGAATTGTTGCATGCAATAGTACTTCCAGAAGGGATGGTAGACCTCTACAAGAACTAGGTTTTTATAACCCAAGAACTAAGGAAACTAGGCTTGATACAGAAGCTTTAAGAAAAAGACTTACTCAGGGTGCTCAGCCAACTGATGTTGTGCGATCTTTATTAGAAAAGGGAGGGTTATTAGAAAAAACAGAAAGGCCCTCTATCGCAATTGGTAAAGCAAAGTTAGAGAAGGAAAAATTAGTTAAGGCTAAAACTAAAGACGAAGAAAATGATAGTAGTAAAGCTGAAAGCGAGAGTAATGAAGCTGAAAGCTAGTGAGTTGATAAATTTTTATTCAATAACTAGATGAAGGAAGTTTCCAAAACTGGTCACTTCACAATAGACTTGCCAAGCTCTGATGCTGCTACAGCATTATCTGGACCTGGTAATTCTTTCTTAAAAAAGTTTGAGTCCTTAACAGGAGTGTCTTTAACAATAAGAGGCTTACAGCTTGAGATGAACGGTGTTATATCTAAAATTGAAAGAGCCTCAGCATTAGTAGAACTTACAAGACCAATATGGGAACAAGGGTTAGAAGTTCCAGAGGTAGATCTTAAAGCGGCCTTAAGTTCTCTAAATATGGGAGAGTCATCTTCACATGCTGAACTTGGGAAAAAAGTTCTTGCGCGTTCCAAAGAAGGAAGATATTTAAGACCAAGAACTATAAGGCAAAAAGAATATGTTGAATCAATTGAAAACTTTGATCTTACATTCGCGATTGGTCCAGCTGGAACTGGTAAGACATTTTTAGCAACTGTTTGCGCGGCAAGACTATTGAACGAGAAAAAAATTGAAAAAATTGTTTTAACCAGACCAGCTGTAGAAGCTGGTGAAAGTTTGGGATTTCTACCTGGTGATTTGCAACAAAAAGTAGATCCATATTTAAGACCCCTATTTGATTCTTTACATAGTATTTTTGGGTTTGATAGAACAAATTCGTTAATCGAAAAGGGAATTATTGAAGTTGCACCTTTAGCATTTATGAGAGGCAGAACCTTAGATAACTCCATGGTTATCCTAGATGAAGCACAAAATACTACTTGCTCACAAATGAAAATGTTTTTAACCAGATTGGGTGATAGATCTAAAATGGTTGTAAACGGAGATATTACACAAATTGATTTAAAAAAAGATCAGGAAAGCGGCCTCATCGAAGCATCGAGAATTTTCTCTGAAACTCAAGGTATAAAATTTTGTTATTTAACTGTTGAAGATGTAGTTCGTCATCCTTTAGTTCAGAAAATTATTGAGGCTTATCAATAACTTCATAACTCTGGAGATCCGTACCCTGAAATTTTAAAAATCGAGTAGAATGAAATCATATTTAAAAAAAGAAAATGCCAGCAAGTAGTAATTTCAATCAAGCTATTCGTGAAGCAAAAACTAGTTCAATTGTTGGACCTAATGTAGTTCAAAAAGCTTTACCTTACGTTGGTGGAGGTATGGTTCTAACTTCTTTAGGCGTTTTAGCAGGTGTCTCACTAATAGCAACAAATCCTGGGCTTTTCCAGCCTCTCTCAATAGTTGCATTAATTGCAGAATTGATTTTGTTTTTTATAGCCACAAGTGCTGCAAATAATGCAAATAATGCGAAGGCCTTACCCTTGTTGACAGGATTTAGTTTGTTAACTGGATTCACCTTAAGTGGAATAGTTGCTTTAGCAATAGGAACAATTGGTATTGGTTCGGTTGGAACAGCTGCCTTAGCGACTGGTATAACTTTCGTTATTGCGTCTTACACTGGCCAAAGAATGAGTGATAGTGTTGGTCAAGCACTAAGCGGAGTAGTTGGTCTTGGATTGATAGGTCTGCTTATAGCAATGTTTGTTCAATTAATTGGAGGATTCTTTGCTCCAGGAGTTTTTGGAGGTTCAGGACTCGAATTGATAATTGCAGGATTTGGAACTGTCTTATTTGTTGCAATGTCTTTTGTTGATTTCTATACAATGCCAAGAAGATATAATGATGATCAATACCTTGCAGGAGCTTTAGGTATGTATTTAACTTATATAAATCTTTTTGTTTTTATATTGAGATTAATGATTGCACTACAAGGCGGTGGACGAAGAGACTAAACATATTACGTAAATAACTAACCTAAAGCGTAGATTTGTTTCTACGCTTTTTTAATGAGTGATATCAAGAATTTGTTTTTTTATAAATTCCTTTTGCTCTGAGTCATACTTTACTGAATTATCAAAACCATTGCCCATATCATCTAAGTCTCTAAGGACTTGATTGACAGACTTTGTAACTGACTTAGTTTCTAACAGTCTTAAAATAGCCTTACATCTATCTGAAATTTTTTCTGATGTTATTTCATATTCATGATTATTATCTCTTCGATGGATAATAATTTGAGCGGAACTCATTATTAAATTTTTTACTACTATTTCTGTTACAGCATCACCACCTTCGTTCAGTTTGTAAATTAGTGAAAAAGGAAGTTTATCTAACAAAAAACAATCTTTATCTGATAAAGCGTATGCAAAAAATCCTCTAAGTCCATTTCTCGTTTTAGTTAGCTCTGCGATTCTATCTGCTAAAACCTCTTCGCTGAGTATATCTTCTCCCCACTCTTTGCACCATTGTGCGGATATGTTTATTGCTTGCGTGAACGAAGCTTCTTTTAAATTTATGGTTTTTTTTTCCATTTTTGATCAGAATTTTATTATTGATGCATTAAAAGTCTTTGGCTAATTATAGATCTGGGTTTGTAACTTTACTAGGAAGGCCAAATGTCGGTAAATCTACTTTAATAAATAAATTGATTGGAGAAAAAATAACAATTACTTCTCCAATAGCGCAAACTACTAGAAATAAATTAAAAGGAATACTTACTACAGACAATGGGCAAATAATTTTTGTTGATACTCCAGGGGTTCATAAACCTCATCATCGACTTGGAGAGATATTAGTAAAAAACGCAAAATCTGCAATAAATGGAGTTGATATGGTAATTTTTGTAATTGATTCAAGTGAAGAACCTGGTAGAGGTGATGAATATATTTTGAACTTTCTAATAGCAAATAAAACTGAGTTTATTGTGGCATTAAATAAGTGGGATTTGGTTAATAAAGAATTTAGGAATTTACGGTTAGATCAATATAGAAGATTTTTCGGAATTAATAGAAACTTTCAAATTGTAAGTGCTTCTCAAGGAGAGGGATGTTCTGAACTAGTCGATATGGTACTTAATTTTCTTCCAGATGGACCAAAACTTTATGGCGAAGAGACGATGTGTGACCAACCATTAGATAACTTATTATCTGATTTAGTAAGAGAGCAGGTATTAAAAAATACAAGAGAAGAGGTACCTCATAGTGTCGCAGTAAAGATAGAAAAGAGAGAGAAAATGAAAAGAAAAAATGGCAAAGTTTTTACAGCTATTTTGGCTACTATTATTGTTGAAAGATCAACTCAAAAAGGCATTCTTATTGGAAAGAAAGGTTCAATGTTAAAAATGATTGGTCAGTCAGCAAGATCAAATATGTCAAAATTAATTGATGGTCCAGTTCACCTAGAGTTGTTTGTGAAAGTTGTTCCAAATTGGAGAAAAAAAGAATCAAGGTTAACTGAGTTTGGTTATGAGGAAGATTTCTAGATGAGTGGTTTTAATTTTGATGTAATTACATTGTTCCCTAAAGCTTTTGCATTAATAAATAATTTAGGGGTCATAACAAAAGCTCTAGATAAGAATTTGATCAATGTAAATTTACATGATTTGAGAGAATATGGAGAAGGTTCTTACAGACAAGTAGACGATAAGCCTTATGGAGGAGGAGCAGGTATGGTATTAAAACCGGAACCTATCTATAAGGCATATGAATCAATTAGAAAATTACCTAAAAGTAAAACTTTGCTGATGACCCCACAGGGTAAAGTCCTAAAGCAAAAGGATCTTGCGAGATGGTCCACTTTGGATCAAATAATAATTATTTGTGGTCAATATGAAGGATTTGATGAAAGGATTAGATGTTTAGCTGATGAGGAGATATCTATAGGGGATTATGTGCTTTCTGGAGGAGAAATACCTGCAATAACTATAATAAATGGGTTAACTAGATTATTACCTGGAACTCTCGGTGATCCAGATTCCTTGTTAAATGAGAGTCATAATTCATCTTTACTTGAACATCCTCAGTACACTAGACCTCAAATATTTAGGGATATGAAAGTTCCTGATGTTCTCACTAATGGTAATCACAAAGAAATTGAACTTTGGAGAGAAGAGCAGATGTTTAAAAGAACATTTAAAAGAAGAAAAGATCTAATTAAAAGTGAATTTTGTCACTTACCAATCAATGAATATGATGTAGATGATTGGCTCTGGGATTTATAGGAAATTTACCTTAAATATAATTAAAAAAATATTAATTTAATCAAATTTCATTAGATATCTCAAAAGATTAATTTTCTATTTTTCTAGATTAATAGTAGTATTAAAAAAAAATTAATTTTGTTACTACTGAAGAATATTGAGAATATAGGTTTAAAGTTGATCTCTGCACAGAGTAAATCAACTTTTGCTTTTTTCATATATTTTTTATTGTCAGTTTTTATATTTGATGTTTCTAAAGCAGATTCTAATTCTTCTACTACAAAAAATAATCAAATAGATATTGAGTACTTAGAATCAAGAAATGAATTAGAGGATTACATTATTGATACTGGGGATTCAATTTCTTTGAAATTTTATCCTGCTGACGAATTAAGTGGAATTTTTCCTGTAAATGAAGAGGGAGAATTATTTTTACCAAAGTTAGATAAAACTTTTGTAAGAGGATTGACTACTTCTGAGTTGAAAAATTTATTAGAAAAAAGATACGCTGAATTTCTTATTGAGCCAGATATAAAAGTAAATATCGCAGTTTTTAAGAGTATTAGATTCTTAGTCAAAGGTGAGATAAGAAATCCTGGTTTTTATAAATTTCCCGCTTATGAATCAGTTTCATTTGGGAAATTTAAAATAGATCAAAAATCCCAATTAAATAATCAATCTTCAGAAAATGTAATTGTCAAAAGATCTATGGACAATATATCAACCATTTCTGATCTTATTAGAGCAGCAGGAGGTATAACTTCTAAAACAGATCTATCACGGATTGAAATTATTAGAGATGTGCCTCTCGGTAAAGGTGGAGGTAAAAAAAGAGCTATTATTGACTTTAATTCTTATTTATATGAATCAGATCCTAGTAGCGACATACGCATATTTGATGGTGACATTTTATTTTTCCCAGAATTAGCTAAAGGTAATCCAAGTCAAATCCCAAGTTCTATTTTATCGGGGCTTTCTCCAAAGTTTATTTCGGTAAATCTTTTTGGGAGAGTAACAACCCCTGGTCAAATTAAGGTCCCACTTGAGGCATCTCTTTCGGATGCTATTGATTTAACAGGGCCAATTAAGCCTCTTTCTGGAAAAATTGTTTTGATTCGTTATGAAAAAGATGGCACAGTACTAAAGAAAAATATCTCTTATTCATCAAGAGCAAAAAGAGGTTCCAAAAGAAATCCGTATCTAAAAAATAACGATTTAATATCAGTGCAAAATAGTTTTATCGGAAAGAGTTCTGAAGTAATAAAAGAAATTACTACACCGATTTTAGGGATTTATACAACTAAAAAACTTCTTGAAGATTGATTATTTGTTTAGTTTTTAGCTAAAATTTAAAGTATCTATAAGATTAATTATCCAATAATTTAAATTAAAAAAAATTATAAATGTATGTTTGTCCTTGCTGCAGAGAAGAAGTTCTAAGAAAATCAGATATTTTTGAATGTAATAATAAGCTTTGTAATCTATCTAAAAAAAAATTTCCAATATTTAATAATATACCTATACTTATTCCATTTGGTAAGAAAGATTGCATTCTAGAAGATTCTTATTCTGATGATTTTATAAATTTTGGAAGTAAAAATAGAGAAGATTCAAAATTAAAGTTAAGAATTAGAAAGTTTTTAAAAAATTTAATATACGGCAAAAATGTTGAAACAACTAAAAACTATAGATATCTTGCAGATAGCTTAAAAAAAGACTCAAAAAATCCTCATTATTGGCGGTGGTGCGATTGGTTCGGGATCAGAAGAATTTTTTTCTAAATGTAAAAATAAATCAATTAAGGTAGATTCCATTGATATTTATTTTTCTGAAAACATTACAGCAATAGCAGATGCTCATTATTTACCATTTAAAGATAAATTTTATGATTTGATTGTAATCCAAGCAGTTCTTGAACATGTTGTTAATCCTAATAGAGTTGTAAATGAGATATATAGAATTCTAAAAATAAAAGGTATAGTATATGCTGAGACACCTTTTATGCAGAGTGTTCATGAGGGTCCATATGATTTCGTTAGATTCAGTCACTCAGGCCACAGATGGTTGTTTAAAAATTTTGATGAAATCTCATCCGGGGCTCATCAAGGAGCATTCTCTTCATCATTATTCATTTTAAGTTTTGCAGTTTCGGGATTAATAAGAAACAAATTAGTTGGTGTTTTAATAAGAATTCTTTTTACTAGATTATGTAGGTTCCTAGACCAACTTAGTTCCTATAAATCAAATATTGATGCAGCTTGTGGAACTTATTTTATAGGAATTAAGTCAACTGGAGATTTTAATCAAATACAACCTATTAATATTGTAAGATTTTATAAAGGAGCTCAGAGGAAATAGAATTATGATAAAGATATCGCTTCCCAATTTTTCTCCTGGGTAAATTTATACTAAAGTTCAATAAGGATGAAGTAGGCTTTATTTTTTTTTAAATAATGATGAAAATTTGTTAAACAAAATAAACTACCCTATAAATTATTTTCTTTAAAGTATCTATTAATCAATATATAGAATGAATCATTTTCAAAGTTAAAAAAAGAAAAAATTGATAAAGGATTAATGAAATAAGACAACATTTCCTATATAAGATCTTTCATCAAATTAGTAATGTACTTTAAAATTAAACGATAAAAAATCCTAAACCCATTCATTTACATCTAAAAAATAAAATTTTTTTTTAAGTTTTTTAAAAATGTTACTTAGACCTAATAGGAATCTTCGACTTTTTTGTTTTTGCCTAAAAAAGTATATTTTATTTTAGGTGTTGAATCTGAAATTTATCCTGATTTAATCTAATTGCTAGGTTCTTATAATTATCTTTAGGTTACAGGTGGGTTATAAACTTAGTTAAATTTAATGAAGTAAAAATTACAAATTACAAATTACAAATAAGTTACACAGTGCTAGGAATTAAAATTAGAGATAATTTTTAAAAAACAAATTTTGAGACTATATTATGGAAATTAAAGGATTAAGCTCAGAAAAAATATGGGATTATGAAAATGGATTTTATTGGTTTTCTCCAGTAAATCGAATTTCGAAATTAATTACACATTGGGAAATATATCAAAAAACTTTAAATATTCCTGGTGAAATTTTTGAACTAGGAGTTTTAAAGGGAGCTTCTTTAATAAGATGGGCATCCTTTAGAGAAATGTTGGAGAGTGCTGATTCACGAAAAATAGTCGGTTTCGATGCTTTTGGGAAATTCCCAATTCATGAAAGTGCTGATGTTGAAGATAAAAGTTTTATTTCTGAACATGATATACATACAGGTGATGGAGTTGACATTGAAGAGTTAGAACAAATTTTAAAAACAAAAGGTTTTTCTAACACAGAATTATATAAAGGGGATGTTTTTAAAACTATACCTGAGTATTTACAGAATAATCCTCAGACAAAACTATCATTGCTTCATTTAGATATGGACACTTATCATCCAACATTGTTTGCTCTAGATCAACTATGGGATAGATTATCAAGCGGCGGAGCATTAGTTTTAGACGACTATAATGCAATAGCAGGAGCAACAAATGCAGTAGATGAATTTCTTGAAAAAAGAGAAGTCAAAGTTAATTTGAAAAAAAGGATTTTATTATAAAATACCTTCTTACCTCATAAAACCTTAAAAAATCTAGTTAATTTTTAAATTGGATAATTTGGAGTTTTCTTAATTCACTAAATTGATTTGTAAATTAGTTAAAAATTTCCTTTTAATTTAGAGTAATAGAATAAATAACTATAAGTATTGATTTTGAATCAAACAAAAATGATATTAAAACTCTTAGAAAGATATGGATAAAGTTAAAAAATTGATGGATAAGTAGAAAATTAAAGGAAATATTTTATGTTTGTAATTATTTAGTAGAATAGGTAAGTGTTTTTAGAACTTATAATTCTTTATTGCTATTACACATAATTAACAGATTTAATATGATAATTTTTTATATAAAACCTTTTTCGAGGCAATTAATATGAGCAACAAGCTAAAGTTTCGTATTGGTAATGGATATGATATCCATAGATTAGTTGAAGGACGGGAATTGATAATTGGGGGAGTTAAACTACAACATCCTGATAATCTAGGACTAGATGGCCATAGTGATGCTGACGTTCTTATCCACTCAATAATGGATGCATTATTAGGAGCTCTTTCCCTTGGCGACATTGGAATATATTTTCCTCCATCAGATCAGAAATGGAAAAATGTGGATAGTTTGCTTTTGTTATCTAAAGTAATTGAATTAATTAGAAAGCAAGGTTGGGAAGTGAATAATATTGATAGCGTTATTGTGGCTGAAAGACCTAAAATTAAGCCACATGTTCAATTAATGAAAAAATATATTTCTGATGTGTTGCAAATCGATGATAGTTTTATAGGAATAAAAGCTACAACAAATGAAAAAATAGGAGCTGAGGGTAGAGAGGAAGGGATAAGTTGTCACTCTGTAGTATTGCTTGAGAAAAAAGAATGAAAATTTATTTGATAATTAAAGATAAATTAAAAAATCTTTCCTTTTTATTACTTGCTTTAATCGTTTTTCTTTCTCAAACCAATTTTTCAATCCTTAACGCGCTTCCCATGGGTACTTATAACAGTGGAATTGTCACAGAAGAATTAAGACTTAAAATTCCTTCTGAGTTTAAAAAAATATGGCTTCAGGCTGAAAAAGAAGTTTGGGAACCTTGGTTATCTATTCAGGATGGTTTTTTAGGGAGGCAAATTTTTTGGGATAAGGATAAAGAAGAAGCTTTAATATTGGTAAATTGGGCTAATAAAAAACTATGGAAAAGTATATCAATGAATGATGTAAATGAGATACAAGAAAAATTCGAAGAAAACGTTAAAACCTCCTTGAATATAAATTTCAATCCTTTTGAATTAATTTATGAGGGAGAGTTAGTTAAACAAGGATGATTTTAGATATTAGGTTTGATTTCCAGAGAAGAAAGAGAATTGGACTTATTGAGGCGATTTGGGGCGAAGATAAAACTATAGATCAATTAAAAAGAGTGTCTCAAGAAGTTTTAGAAAAAAAAGAAGTAGTTTTCATTACTCGTATTGATAAAGAAAAAGGAATGCATTTATCAGACTTTTTCAAGGATGCAAAATTTAATGAGGAGGCAAGATGCTTAATAATTGGAGAAAATTTAAATAAACTTATTACAAATAAAAAAGTAGCAATAATTTCAGGGGGGACAAGTGATTTAGCTGTTACACTTGAAGCAAAATTAGCTCTTGAAATTTACGGGATTAGCTGTAAATCGTTTGTTGATGTTGGTGTGGCTGGTTTACATAGGTTATTCAGTCAGTTGGAAGAGATTAATAAGTATGATGTTTTTATAGTATGTGCCGGAATGGAGGGAGCTCTCGCAACCGTTGTTGGAGGATTGTTACCGCAACCAATTATTGCAGTTCCCGTTTCCGTAGGGTATGGCGTAAGCAAGAATGGGGAAACAGCTCTCAATAGTATGTTATCTAGCTGTTCTCCTGGAATTACGGTTATGAATATAGATAATGGCTATGGAGCAGCTATGGCCGCTATAAGAATAATTAGAAGTATAACTTGAAAAAATTTTATTTTTTTTCGATTTCCAATAGATTCTCTATCCACAAATTAAGTTGTTTTGAAAGCATTCCTTCTTCTCTCATTTTGATTGCTTTTATCACGACTTCCGTGTTTACCCACTCTGGAAATCTTTTTGGCATTTATTTTTATATTCAGTAACTTTAATTTGGGACAAATTTTTATAAAGACAAGATCTAAGTAACAAATTTAATCATTTTTTGTTCGATTTTGTACTTAATCTTGAAAGCTCAGAAGAGGTATGTTCACTTTCTACATTTTTTAATCTTTCAATTAACTCAGAGAGATCTTTATGTGCTAACTCCCCATTTTGCTCCCATTTTAAGGACCTTGAATTACTATCAATTTTTTCTTTCATTTTTCTGATGAGGTAATAAGAATATAAAACGAAAAAAGGAATAATTTGGTTATTGTTTCGAGCCTAAACTTAAGAAATTGTGAAGATTTTTGCTATGCAAAAATTTTTCTTTTAGCCACCACCAACTATTGAAACGATTTCTAGATTATCCCCATCTTTTATTTTTACTTTTTCCCATTTTAATGAATTAATAATTAAATTATTTAGTTCCACGACAATTGTGTTGGGTTTATATCCCATTAAATTTAAAGCTTTAGATAGTAGAGCATTTTCTTGATCAAGTTCTAATTTTTTTTCTTCTCCATTTACTTTAATTTTCATGAGATAACTCTTTTAGGATCATAATAGCGTCTTCTTTAGGATCTTCAGAATTCATTAATTTCGAAACTAAGGCAACTTTTTTAAACCCATATCTTTTTAAATATGAAATATTGTTTGAATTAATTCCTCCGATAGCAAACCAAGGAATATTTAAATCTTTTGTTAATGTTTTGATTTTTTCAATTCCAATAGGTTTTCTGTTCTTTTTCGTTGTGGTTTCAAATACTGGTCCTATTCCTATATAATCACAACCCCCTTTGAGAGCATTAGAAATATCAATTTCATTATTTGCGCTTATACCAATAATTTTTGAATATCCTAATAATTTTCTTGCGGTTTTTAAATCTAAATCATCTTGTCCAAGATGTATCCCATCTGCATCAGATGCTAGAGCTATATCAATTCTGTCGTTAATGATAAACAAAGAATTATACCTTTTACATAGATTTTTAATCTTGATTGCTTCTTCAAGATGTTCTTTATCAGTTCCCTTTTTAAATCTATGTTGAATGATCCTTACTCCTGCAATTAAAATCTCTTCTATTATTTCTAATAAATTATCCTTTTGATTTGTGATTACATATAAGTCATTTTCTTTTAATATTTCTTCGGATTTCTTACACTTGCTAAGATTTAATAAGTCCATTTCTAGAGTATAAATTTCATATCTAATTTCCGAAGCAATTTTTGAAAGCTCTGAATTATGTAGCCTTGAGAATTCCTCTATTACTCTTAATGCTTCTTGAACTCTGGCAGAATTAGAACTTATGATTTGTTTGAAGGTTTTTCTGTTGATTTGTTCTTGATGAGTCAATCCTTTGCATTTGTCTTTAACATGATTTCTAGATTGTTTATAAACATCTAAATGATTTTTTCCTAAAATTTGTCTAAAATTTTTAATCCTTTCAACATATTTTTCTTTGCCTAGACCAAATCTAGCCCAATCCTCTAATACTCTTAATCCTTCTCTGGCTCTGTCTAGATTAGCGTCGATAATTTGATAGATTCTAAAATCTTCGGTGTGTGTAATCTTGGAATTAAACATTTGAAATTTATTTATTGTTGTTTTTAAAAATTCTTAGGGCATTATCTCTATCTTTTTTAATTTGATTAGAAAGTTGATCTATACTCTCGAACTGGATTTGAGATCTAAGCTTTTCAACCGGTTCAACAGATAGATTTAAACCATATAGATCGATATCTTTATTGATTAAATGAACTTCAACTGCAGATGGCAATAAAGGATTTATTGTTGGTTGAGAGCCAAGATTCATAACAGATTCAACTTTTTGGTTGGAATTTTCTATGGTAGTCCAAGCTGCGTAAACTCCCTCCCCAGGTAAAAATTTTCTGCCATCTATTTCAAGATTTGCGGTAGGCCATCCAATACTCTTCCCGATCCCTTTCCCTCTAACAACCTTTCCATTAAAACTATAAGCCCTATTAAGCATTTTGAAAGCATTTTTCAGATCACTTTTCTCTAATAATTCCCTTATTCTACTGCTGCTAATTCTACCTTCTTTGTCTTCTAAAATTGGAGTAATTTTTAGTTTTATATCTGTATTTTTAATTTTATCCTTTATGGTATTTACATCTCCACTTCTTTTAAAACCAAATTTAAAATTTGCACCTACCGAAATGTTTTTTGCTTGTAATTGATTAATCAAAATATCTTTTACAAATACTTTTGCACTTAATTTGGATAGTTCTTTATCAAAAGGAATAAGAACTAGTTGTTCAATCCCGAGAGCTTCAAGAATAGGTAGTTTTTCATGAGGAAGATCAAGTCTAAGACGTGTCTCTTTATATAGTACCTCTCTGGGATGAGGCCAGAAACTCGCAATTGTTGGGGTATATTGATTTTCTTCAACTACACTTTTTATTAATTTTCTGTGTCCAGCATGTAGGCCATCAAAACTTCCAATAGCTATTGAGGTAGGATTTTTAACTTCAGATGGCGATATTAAAGAGATCAAAAGATTACGTGCAATTTTATGATTTTGATGGCAAATTTGAATAGATTATAGTTTATTCAATCAAATGAATGTCTGACAAAATTGATTTTCAGTCCCTTTCATTTGGAATGAGGCGCATTGGATGGATACGCTTTTGGGTTCAATCCATTTTAGGTGTTGTTGTTACAGCTGTTTTGCTTTTTTCAAATGTTGTTAATAATAGCGAAGGGCAGCTTGGCTTAGCGCCTGGCCTATCATTGACAACAATCTCCTTGACTTTACTTCTTTTTAGTCTTTGGCAAGGTTGGTTAATAGTTAGAACAGGAAGAGCAATCGCAAGCAACGCAAGGCCCTCAAGAGGACAAACCAGTAAATTAATAAAAAGAGGCCTAATAGTTGATTTATTAGGAATTTTGTTTGGATTAGTTGGATATCAAGCTCTTATGGGCGCCTTATTTATACAGGCATCCTCTCAGACAACTGGACAATTAATAACAGCGACATCTGATATCCCAATTACTGGACTTGAAATATTATCAGTTCTTAGTAATACACAAGTTATTGCTGCTCATTTTTTTTGGACTTTGCTTTTCTCTATGGCTTTTAAGAAGGATTTACAAATGAATTATTAATTTTAGGTAAGTCTTCTAAATTACCCCTCCAAAATAAATCTGGTTCTACAGGTGTAAGAGATATTTTATTATCTTGTATTTGAGATACATCACTAGGCCAATTCTTAGGACCATAACCTTTTGATTTAAGATCTAAAACAACCTCACCTGCTAACCAATAATAATCATCACCTCTAGGGTCTTCTCTTTTGGAAAATTGATTTTTATATTTTCTTACTGATAATCTTGTCCAGGATAATTTTTTTATTTTGCTTTTCTCACAAGGAGGTATATTCAAATTTAATAGAAGTGAAGCTGGCCAACTATTGCTTATGGCTTGTTCGGCAATATTCATTGCAATTTCTCCAGCAAATTCAAAATTCTTCCATTTAAAACTAGCTACACTTATAGCCATGGAGGGAACATTTTCTAAAGTGCCTTCCATGGCTGCAGCGACTGTGCCTGAACAAAAAATATCTGTTCCTAAATTGGGACCGTGATTTATTCCAGATAGAACTAAATCAGGTTTTTTATCCAGGAGTTCAGATAGTGCTAATTTGACACAATCAGCTGGGGTGCCCGAACATCCCCAAGCTTCTATTCCTTCCTCAAATAATTCGTCCGCTCTTTCCACTCTCAATGGAGATTGTAAAGTAAGACCATGACCTGTGGCTGATCGTTCTTGGTCAGGACATACTACTTTTACCTTATGTCCTCTTTTTTTGCGCTGATTTTGCCAAGGCTCTTATCCCCGCTGCAAAAACACCATCATCATTACTAATTAATATATTTAACGGTTTCATTAATCAATAAATTTTATTTATGGACAATATTTAAGTAAGATAAAGCAATACTTATTTTTACTATATCAGTGAGTCAAATTGAATCATTAAGTCAAATTGAGGAAAAACTAAATAATCTTTCTCTAAAAGCAAAAAATAATATAAATAATGCTAACACTTATGAAGAACTAGATCAGTTAAGAGTTTCCTTGCTTGGAAAAAAAGGTGATTTGTCAATTATCTTGAAAACAATGGGTCAATTATCTGCTACTGATAGACCAATTGTTGGCCAGAAGGCAAATTTAATAAAGATAAATTTGCAAGAATTAATAACTGAAAGAAAGAATCAACTAAATAAGGAAGCCTTAGATAAAAAGATTAAAACTGAAAAAATTGATGTAACTATACCTTCAATTGGAACCCCCACCGGAAATAAGCATCCTTTAATTTCAACTCAAGATGAAATAGTAGATATTTTTTGTGGTTTAGGTTACTCAGTTGAAAGTGGCCCTGAAATAGAAACTGATTTTTATAATTTTGAGTCTCTCAATATACCCAAAAATCATCCCGCAAGAGATATGCAGGATACTTTCTACTTAGATGAAAATCGACTTTTAAGGACCCATACTTCTCCTGTTCAGATAAGGTACTTAGAGAAAAATCCTCCCCCAGTTAGAATTATTGCTCCGGGGAGAGTATATAGGAGAGA